>JBDUEO010000155.1:0-7427 GCA_040002335.1 Parafilimonas sp.
AAATGGTTTTGATGCTTTGAAAGATGCGCCACGAAAGCCAACTGTTGTAAAAGATATTCGCGAGTTATTAAAACAAAAAGATTTTGATGCATTGGTAATTGCAGCGCCTGATCATTGGCATACAGCGGCAGCAATTATGGGCGTAAAAAGTGGAAAGCATGTGTATGTTGAAAAACCTTGCGGACAAAATCCGCATGAAGGTGAATTGGTTTCAGAAGCTTTTTTAAAATATGGCAAGCATGTTCAAATGGGTAATCAAAGAAGGTCAATGCCCACATTAATTGAAGCTGCAAATCTCGTTCAGCAAGGTGCGATCGGTAAAGCATATTTTGCAAAAGCATGGTACACGAATAACCGTGCATCAATTGGTATAGGAAAAGTTATTCCTGTGCCTTCAACATTAGATTGGAATTTATGGCAAGGCCCTGCACCACGCAAAGATTATAAAGATAATTTGGTGCATTATAACTGGCATTGGTTCTGGAATTGGGGCACTGGTGAAGCTTGTAATAATGGTACGCATGAAATAGATTGTTGCCGCTGGTTTTTAGGCGCTGAATATCCAACAAAAGTTACATCTGCCGGCGGACGTTATGCGTTTAAAGATGATTGGCAAACTACCGATACGCAGGTTGCAGCATTTGAATTTGGAAACGATAAATCAATAACATGGGAAAGCAGAAGTTGTAACAATTATCCGGTTGAAGGCGAAAGCCGGGGATTTATTATTTATGCTGATGGCGGAACATTAGTAAATGATGGCGGCGGCGGTTGGAAAATTTTTGATACAAAAAACAAACTAGTTAAAGAAGGTAAAACTGATGTAACTGCTGAAGCAAATAATCTTGTTAGTTCAACAGGCAATTTGGATCTGTATCATTTTCAAAATTTTGTTGATACTATTCGCGGTGATGCAAAACTAAATTCGCCTGTGAATGAAGGCGCGAAAAGTGTGTTGCTTTGTCACCTTGCAAACATTGCACAACGTACCGGAAGCGCTTTGCATTGCGATGCAACGAATGGCCATATTTTAAATAATGATGAAGCGATGAAGTTGTGGAAGCGTGAGTATGAAAAAGGGTGGGAGCCTGTCGTTTGAGCCCGTTAATCAATATAATAAATAGGTATTAATAAACTTTACAAACGATTTACTGTTTAATATGGATTATGTCAAAAGCATTTCTTTCTGCAGCCTGGCGCAATCTTATTCTGGCAAATTATATTGTTGATCCATCTATATTAAAACAATATTTGCCTTGCAAAACTGAGTTAGATACTTTCAATCAAAATCATTACGTAAGCCTTGTTGCATTTTTATTTCAAGATGTAAAAGTGCAAGGCATTTCGTTTCCTTTTCATACAAATTTTGAAGAAGTGAATCTGCGTTTTTATGTGCGGTATAAAGAAAATAATATTTGGAAACGCGGTGTTGTATTTATGAAAGAAATTGTGCCGAGAAGAATGATAACTTTTGTTGCCAACACATTATACGGAGAAAATTATGCAACGCATAAAATGAAGCATGAATGGATGGAAACAGAAAATGAATTGCATATAAATTATGAATGGAAAGTTGGACATGAATGGAATCACATCAATTGTATTGCAGAAAAAAATGCTGAACAAATTACTGTTGGTTCACCAGAAGAATTTATTACAGAACATTATTGGGGATACACATTTATTAATAAACAATGTACAGGTGTGTATGAAGTAATTCATCCAAAATGGAAAATACATAAAGTAAAAAGCCACGATATTATTTGTAATACAAAGCAATTATATGGAGATGCTTTTGAAGAAGCGCTTAATCAAAAACCACAATCTGTTTTTCTTGCTGAAGGTTCATCAGTTAAGGTTATGAAAGGAGGGAAAATTTTTTAAAAGTTGAATTTTCTAATCATAATAAAACCTTAAAGAATCCATTATCATTTGCCTGCTAACGATTTTTTTTGTATATTATCCATGTTGTTATAATAATAGCAACACATTTATTAATATTAAAAACGAAGGACGAGTATGAACACACAGATGAATGGTAATGGCAGAACGGAAAACAATAATACAAATAATGTAAATGGTAGTGGCCGCAACAGCTCACGCATGAATGAATTTTTTCAAAACCAGTTAAAAGATATTTACTGGGCTGAAAAAAAATTAGTAACAACACTTCCCAAAATGCATAACGCAGCTACAAAGCAGGAGTTGAAAAATGCTTTTGCTGCACATTTGAATCAAACAAAACAACATGTTGAAACGCTTGAGAAAGTGTTTAAAATGTTGGGTGAAAAACCTGAAGCATTAAAATGCCCTGCAATGGATGGTATTGTAACCGAAGGCGAAAATATAATCAGTGAAACGCATAGTGATACAGCACAGCGCGATATAGGTTTAGTGTTTGCCGGGCAAAAAGCAGAACATTATGAAATAGCAACTTATGGTGCCCTTATTTCTTTAGCAAAAAAATTAGATAAAAATGATATAGCAGATATGCTGCATAAAACACTTGTTGAAGAAAAAGAAGCAAATAAATTGTTAAGTGAAATTGCTGAAAAAAATATCAGTTATAAATCCGTTGCTTCCCGTGAACCCGTAGAAGCTTAATTGTATAAACATATAAATTAGCTTACAAGCTGCCTGCAAATGCAAGCAGCTTTTTTTGTGTTAGTACACAAGCCAGTTTCTTATTTGCATTTCTTTTTGTGTAAAATCACTTAAAGTTTTTTTAAGATAGATCAACCCAATTCCCTTTGCATAATAAAAAATATATGCTTCATTCGTGTATGCATAAGCATCCGTTTGTTTAATTAATGGAAGCATTTTAATGATGTACACATTTGCAAAAGCTTTTCCATTAACGGTTACTGAAGCATTAGCGTTTAAACAGGTAAAATCGTACTTAAGAGAAATGATTTCGTTGTCAGACGAAGTGTCAATATACTCAGGAGATTCCCACGTTGCATTCGTTGTAAGATTTTCTTTTAGAAAAGGAATATCTGCATACACAGGTTTTTTATACTGAAAAAAAGTAGTGTATTTATTTGGCGCCGCATATTCAAAATAATCGTCACCGGTTTTGCGGTAGAAGTATTGATAAGGTCCGCCAAAATGCACTTGTTCATTCACCACTTTATAAAAAAAATCGTTGAGGCTGGTTGAATCAATAACCGTTTCTTTTATTGTATCGCCAATATTTACAAGGTCATCATACGTTTGATAAGTGTTTGCTGATAAAGGAAAATGATCATTCCCGGCAGCACTAACTGCGGTTAAAACATCAACAGAAAAATTACAAACTTGTCTTCCGTCATCAACACTAAAAATATCTGTTTCTTCTTTTGCAGGTGTTCCGGTTGCAGTTAATAAAACATATTGCGTGCCTGTTTGTGTAAATGCTCCTGATGCGGCAAAACTGTAACCATTTACAATATTTGTTATAATGATATAAGTGCCGGTTTTTGTTACATTAACATTCACTTTTGCTTTTGCATTTGTATCTAAAGCCACATCTTTTATATAGCTTCCATAAACAGAATCATTCATGCAGGCATCCGGAGCGCCTGCTAATGTAAATGTTGCTGCATGTATAATTGTATCAATAATAATAACTGAAGCTTCGCAAGTTGTTCCGTTGTATTGTATAGTGAAAAAACTTGTACCTGCAGCTAAAGGTTCGCCAAATGCATTTAACTTAATATGCGCTTCGCCTGTGTTTGTAAACACGCCATTTGCAGTAAAATAAAACCCGTTTATTGTATCGGTTGTTATATTATATAAACCCGGCGAAGTAATATTTATATCTGCTTCAAGATAATTACTGTCAGTTAAATTTTGATTGATGTAATAGCTTCCTGCAACTAAAATTGGTTCGCAATTTCCATTGTTATCTTTTGAAAGAACACCATTTGAAACAGCTTGCGCATCAGGACTAAGTTCGCGCTGACATGAAAAAAATAATAAGCAGGCAAGTGCAAAAACAGATGTATATCTAAAGGAACTTTTTATTGCGAAAACGTATATCAACTTAAATATTTAGTGCGCATGATTATTTCAGCTCTTTTATTTTTATGCTTCTGAAACTTACTTCATTACCATGATCCTGTAAAAGAATATGGCCTTCTTTCGCTTCACCAAAATGATCCCAGTTCTTATACTTACTTATTGCAACTACATCTTCAAATTCTTTTGAACCACGTTCATATTCCAACACTTTTATTCCATTCAGCCAATGCTCTACATGATTGTTTGGATACACAACTATTCTTCCCCAGTTCCATTTGCCCGGCGGATTAAAATAGCGTTCATTTTTATTTGCCGGAATAAGATCATACAAAGACGAAAGTGTTCTGTCGCCATTTCTTCCAAGCTTTGCATCAGGATGAATTTTGTCATCAAGAATTTGGTATTCCAAACCAATTGCAGAGCTGTCGCTTTTTTCTTTCAACGTTACAAAATATTTTACACCGCTGTTTGCGCCGGGTGTTGTTTTAAATTGAAATGTTACATCAAATGCGCTGTATTCTTTTGTTGTAACAATATCGCCGCCATCTTTTCCCTGCTCGCCGTTTGCTTCTAAAACGGTTATCATGCCACTATCAATTTTCCAGCCATGGCCAGGAAATGTATTAATGAAAGCACCGCGCCAGCCATCTGAATTTTTTCCGTTGAACAATAATTTCCAGCCATCTTTTTTCTCCTGTTGTGAAAGATTATTGGGAATCATGTTTACAACAAAAACATTATTTGGAAACGGTGTTGCAATAAGATCAGTTGTTTTTATTTTTATGTTTTTCCAATACATTTTTTTACCCGACATATTTGCATCAGTTACCGCATGTACCTGCAAAGCAATAAATCCATTACGCGAAACAGAATCAATTAAATACGCAACAGGTTTATCATTTAACCATGTTTTAATAGTGATGCCGATGGCTTCAACTGTATAATGATTCCATTCGCCAACCTTAAATAAATTTTGTGCTGATGGATTTAATGTAACAGGATATAACCAGCCGCGCCGTCCTTCTTCATAAATACCAGCGCTCCATTTTCTTGATGATGGATCTTCTTCAACTTGGTATCCATATACACGGCCTTTATTATTACCATTAATCTCATCAGCATCAAAATGGCTTCGTAACTGCACACCCGAATTGCTTGATGTATCATCGATCTTTGCATCAAACTCTAAAATAAAATCGCCGTAATTTTTTTCTGTTGCTAAAAATGTATTGGGCGAATTTGCAACCGATGTTCCAACGATCATATTATTTTCTACTGTGTATTCACCTGCACCAACAACGCGCTTCCACCCGTTTAAATCTTTGCCGTTAAACAAATTTGTAAAACCATTTTGTGCAGATAGTGAAGATGCTGTTATTAAACAAACAAAAAAGCAAAAATATTTTTTCATGTGTAAGTTTTTAAAAATATTGAAGTTAAGAATTACGTTCACGCCACAATAAATTATATAACTACGGGCTTTATTTTCGGCATAATTAAATGAATGCAAACAAAGCCAACGAGATAACTGCAGCTTGCAATAATAAACATAGGTTGATAACCAAATTTTGCAACAATAAAGCCTGTTGAGGCAGCTAAAATAACGCCGCTTATTGTGCCGATCGTTCCGCCAAAACCAGTTACAGATGCAACATATTTTGATGGAAATAAGTTGGCGGGAATGGCGTACATATTCGCGCTCCATCCCTGGTGCGCGGCGGTTGCCAGGGCAATTAATGCAATGGCAAAATATATGTTGTGTGTTTGTGAAGCAAGATAAATTGGTGTAACGCAAAGCGCGCAAATAAGTAACGTTGTTTTGCGTGCACGGTTTTCACTCCAGCCTCTTTTCATAAAATGTGTTGCAAGCCATCCAAAGAAAATACTGCCAACATCTGAAACGGCATAAATAATAAAGAAGGTCAAGCCAAAATTTCCTAATTGAAGATTTTGTGAGAACACTTTGTTGTCATTAAAAAATGTTGGCAACCAGGTAAGAAAAAAATACCAGATAGGGTCTGCAAAAAATTTTCCGATGGCAAAAATCCATGCTTGTTTATAACGGAATAATTTAAAGAAAGGAATATGTTGTTGTGTTGCCGGCTGATCATCTTTTTGAATATATTGTAATTCTTCTGCAGATAATTTTTTTGATTGCTCAGGTTTTTTATACATAAGAAGCCAAACGATCAACATAACAAAACCAAGCAAACCTGTAATTATAAAAGCCGTGCGCCAGCCATAATGCAGAATTACAAATGGTATGCTTACTGCCGTAATTATTACACCAACATTAGAACCTGCATTTAATGTGCCGCTGGCAAATGAGCGTTCATGTTTTGGAAACCATTCTGATGTTGTTTTTATGGCTGATGGAAAGTTGGCGGATTCTCCAAGGCCAAGCAATGCGCGAACCATTTTTAAATTGGCAAATGAATTTACCAAACCTGTTAATAACCCGGCAATGCTCCAGATAATGATACCGATGGAAAAACCTTTTTTTGTACCAAGTTTATCAATTAGCCAACCTGCAACAAGAAAACCTATTGCGTACACAAATTTAAATGCAGCATCAACCAAACCCATTTGCTCTTTAAACGTTGCAATAAGGTTTGATGTTAGTATGGTGTTTGATGAAACGCCAAGCATTTCGCGTTTAAAATTATCATCCGTCATTACAAACGACATTACCTGCCGGTCAATATAATTTACTGTTGTGGCAAAGAATAATACGCCAATAATGCGCCAGCGATAATTTTGTTTTATACGTTCCAATCAAAATAATTTTTTGCGTTGTAATAGCAGATATCCTGTATAATTTTACCGGTCCATTTTATATCATTTGGCAGTTCGCCTTTTTCAATTTCTTCGCCAAAAAGATTGCATAAAATTCTTCTGAAATATTCATGTCGCGGGAAAGAAAGAAAACTTCTTGAATCTGTAAGCATGCCAATAAAACGGCTTAATAAACCCATGTTGGAAAGTGCATTCAGTTGTTTTGTGATGCCATCTTTCTGATCTAAAAACCACCACGCAGAACCCCATTGAATTTTGCCCGCAACAGAACTATCATTAAAATTGCCAATCATCGAAGCCATCATTTCATTGTCTGCCGGATTAAGATTATAGATGATTGTTTTAGCGAGTTTATTTTTTTTATCAAGTGTATTTAAAAATTTGGCAAGCGCTTTTGCCTGTGAAGAATCACCAATAGAATCCCAGCCTGTGTCTGCGCCAAGTTGTTGCATACTGCGTGTATTATTATTGCGCAACGCACCTAAATGAAATTGCTGCACCCAGTTTTTTTCATCATCCCATTCAGCAAAATATAATAGCATGGCGCTTCTAAATTTTTGTTGCTCGTATTCGCTGATGTCCTTTTTTGAAATTATTTTGTTGAAAATATTGTTGATTTCTTTATCAGT
>JBDUEO010000156.1:0-7413 GCA_040002335.1 Parafilimonas sp.
CCCAATACAAATCGTGGTTGCCAAAAATTTTTATAAAACGTTTTTGCTGTTGAAATAATTTTTCTTTTTCAAAAGAAAGCTGGTTTTGTTTTTTTACTGAAAAGATATTGTTCTCCCAAAGTTCTTCGCCATCGCCAAGATTGATAAAAAAATAGTCTTCTTTAAAATAATAATCAAGTGCAGTTACATAATTTTTTTCGCACACAGCAAAATCATCAGCGTTATTTTTTGCGCCTTTATGCTCATCTGAAAAAATAATAAATTTTTGTGATGCAGTATCAAATGAAACTATCAAACCTTTTTTTTCATCACCTTCAATAATTTTTTTATGCAGTTCGGTGAGTGAATCAAAAACTCTTTGTTTATCAGGACGCGAAGAAAATTTATCAGCTAATTTAATAACAGGCTGCCTTAAAAGTTTTTGAAGTAAATTCTTCATAAGTGATGCAGATAAAACTAAAGCTTATAACATTAATAAAAAACAATTGTACAAGCTGTTCAAAAAACTTTTTTTTAAAATGATTAAAACAAATTGATTTGATACTTACATTTGCGCTTCATGATTTTAAACACGCATACACATCATCATCATTTTATCCTTTACAGGGTAAGCTGTTCTGGTTGTATGTAATTATATAAAACATTATAAACACAGGCTTACCAAACGGTAAGCCTTTTTTATTTTATGACTGATATGAAACTAAAAATTGCTGTTCAAAAATCTGGCAGGTTGTATGATGACTCGCTGAAAATTTTAAAAGAGTGCGGAATTGAATTGCAAAACGGCGTCAATAAATTATTGAACGAAGCCATAAATTTTCCCATGCAGATTTTATTTCTGCGTGATGATGATATACCGCAGTATGTGGAAGATGCCGTTGCAGATATTGGCATTGTTGGAGAAAATATAATTTACGAAACCAATAAAGATGTTGCCATTGTTGATAAGCCTGGTTTTGGCAAATGCCGTTTATCTATTGCTGTTCCAAGAAATGAAATGTATAATAATGTAAATTTTTTGCAGAAGAAACGCATTGCAACAAGTTATCCATTATTGCTTCAAAAATTTTTAAATGAAAATAAAATTGATGCAGACATACATGTAATAAGCGGCTCTGTTGAAATAACAACTGGTGTGGGTTTGGCTGATGCAATTTGTGATTTGGTAAGTTCAGGAAGCACATTATTTTCAAATGGTTTAAAGGAGACAGAAGTTATTCTGCATTCAGAGGCGGCGCTTATCAGCAATAAAAACCTTGCGGATGAAAAACAATTATTATTAAACAAATTATTGTTCAGAATACAAGCTGTAAAAAAAGCAAAAAAGTATAAATATATTTTGTTGAATGCGCCAGACAATAAGCTTGAAATTATTTGCAATCTTATTCCCGGTATGAAAAGCCCGACCGTGCTTCCGCTTGGTATTGAAGGATGGAGTTCATTACATTCAGTTGTGCATGAAGATGATTTCTGGAATATTATTGAAAGCTTAAAAGAAAATGGAGCAGAAGGAATTTTAATTGCGCCGATAGAAAAAATGATCTTATGATGCAGCTTGTAAAATACCCGGATAAAAAAGATTGGCAACAATTATTGCAACGGCCTTCGCAGGATTTTACCTCAGTAAAAAATATTGTACAAAATATTTTAGATGATGTAAAACAACGCGGTAATGCAGCTTTAAAAGATTATACAAAGCAGTTTGATAAAATTGAATTGAATGATTTTACTGTAACAGATAAAGAATGGTTAACTGCTGAAACAATTGATGAAGATTTAAAAACTGCAATAAATATTGCCATAAAAAACGTACACACATTTCACGAAGCGCAAAAAGAACCAGTTAAAAAAATTGAAACAATGTCTGGTGTGTTTTGCTGGAGGAAATCTGTTGCGATAGAAAAGATTGGCTTATATATTCCGGGTGGAACTGCGCCATTATTTTCAACTTTAATAATGCTTGCAGTGCCGGCAACTATTGCGGGATGTAAAGAAATTATTGTATGTACCCCGCCGCAAAAAAATGGATTTGTACATCCTGCGGTTTTATATGCAGCAAAGCAAATCGGCATAAACAAACTATATAAAGTTGGCGGCACACAGGCTGTTGCAGCAATGGCTTACGGTACAGAAACTATAAATAAAGTATATAAAATTTTTGGGCCGGGTAATCAATATATAACCTGTGCAAAAATGCTGGTGAATGCAGAAGGTATTGCTATTGATATGCCAGCCGGGCCGAGTGAAGTTGCAGTACTGGCAGATGAAACCGCTAATGCAGATTTTATTGCAGCAGATCTTTTATCGCAAGCTGAACATGGTAAGGATTCTCAGGTTTTACTGGTAACAAATCAGGAAGAAATTATTAGCCAAACAATAAAATTTTTAGAAAAGCAATTAAGCAATTTACCACGTAAAGAAATTGCAGAATCAGCTTTAAAAAACAGTAAAGCAATCTTAGTAAAAACAAAAGATGAAGCAATTGATTTGATTAATGAATATGCGCCTGAACATTTAATTATTGCATGCAATAATGTAGATTTGATTGCTGAGGAAATTATAAATGCGGGTTCTGTTTTTCTTGGCAATTATTCGCCGGAGTCTGTTGGTGATTATGCTTCAGGCACAAACCATACATTACCAACAAATGGTTTTGCAAAATCTTATAGCGGTGTTTCATTAGATAGTTTTTATAGGAAGATAACGTTTCAGCAATTAACAAAACAAGGCTTGAATAATATTGCTTCAACTGTTACAAGAATGGCTGAAGCGGAAGGTTTGCAGGCACATGCAGATGCTGTTATGGTAAGATTAAAAAATTAATGCTGTTGGTGTCTGCACACTTGAAAAGTGTCTGACACCACTTAAATAAATTCAATAAACTAATTATGAGTGAATTTAGTTTAGATAACATTCTTCGTAACAATGTAAAAAAATTGATTCCTTATTCATCTGCACGTTCAGAGTTTGAAGGCGATGCACAGATATTTTTAGATGCGAATGAAAACAGTTTGGGTTCTGTGCTGAATAATAATTTTCATCGTTATCCAGACCCTTTACAAAAAAAATTGAAAGGAAAAATCAGCTCAATAAAAAATATTCCAACAGATAATATTTTTATTGGTAACGGAAGCGATGAAGCAATTGATTTATTAATAAGAGCTTTTTGCAATCCTTCAAAAGATAACATTCTGATCTTTCCGCCAACGTATGGAATGTATGAAGTAGCTGCGGAAATAAATGATGTTGCCATTAATAAAGTTTTATTAACTGAAAATTTTCAGCTTGATATCAATGCAGTAAAGCAAGGCATTAATGAAAACACCAAGATCATTTTTGTTTGTTCGCCAAATAATCCAACCGGAAATTTATTAGATCAGGAAAGTATTGAATGGTTGTTACAAAACTTTACCGGTATTGTTGTAATTGATGAAGCCTATATTGATTTTGCTGATAGAGAATCATGGATAAAAAGATTAAACGAGTTTCAAAACCTTGTTGTGTTGCAAACGCTATCTAAAGCCTGGGGTTTAGCCGGATTACGAATTGGTTTTGCTTATGCTTCAAAAGAAATTATTCAGGTATTAAACAAAATAAAACCACCGTATAATATTAGCGAGGCAACACAACAATTTGCTTTGCAAGCTTTGCAGAATGAAAAAGGAACAAAAGAAAAGATTACTGTTTTAATTCAGCAAAAAGACAGATTGTTGCAAGCGTTTCAGCAATTCATTTTTATAAAAAATATATATCCTTCTGATGCTAATTTCATTTTAATAAAAGCTAAAAATGCAAATGATCTGTATAAATATTTATTATCAAAAAATATTGTTGTCAGAAATCGCAGCAGCCAGCTTTTGTGTGAAAATTGTTTGCGTGTAACTGTTGGAACTCCGGAAGAAAATGATTCTTTGTTAAATGCGTTTAAAGCTTATCAAGCGTGAAAAAAATATACATAGATATTGATGCAATAATTACTTCGTTAAAAGATGATTCCGTCAACAATTTATCTTTTCAAAAAGATGTTATTCATAATTTATACCGCATTAATAAGAAATTGAATTATGAGTTAATAATTATTGTTGAAGCTGAGGATCTTCATATTGTAATAAAAACATTTGAGATTTTGAAAAATGAAAGTATTGCTTTTGAAGTTAAAAATAATTCAGATATAGTTCACAACTATGAAATATATATCACAAAAGAAAATCTAAAAAGTTGGAATGAAATATATAATCACTTAAAATCTTCTTTACGAAAAATTGTTCATACAAGAAATACCAACGAAACAAAGATTGAAATTGAATTAAACCTTGATGGAAGTGGCGTTTATAATATTTCAACGGGATTGAATTTTTTTAATCACATGCTGGAGCAATTATCAAAACACAGCTCGATTGATATGAATGTAAAAGTTGATGGCGACCTGCATATTGATGAACATCATACAATAGAAGATACAGCAATCGCTTTAGGTGAGATAATTTCAAAAGCATTGGGTAATAAAAGAGGAATAGAACGATATGGTTTTTTATTGCCGATGGATGATTGCCTGGCACAAGTTGCTATTGACTTTGGTGGCAGAAGCTGGTTGGTTTGGGATGTGAATTTTAAACGCGAATATGTTGGCGACGTGCCGACTGAAATGTTCTATCATTTTTTTAAATCATTTAGTGATGCTGCAAAATGTAATTTGAATATTAAAGCGGAAGGTGAGAATGAACATCATAAAATTGAATCAATATTTAAAGCGTTTGCAAAGGCAATTAAGATGGCTGTTGCAGTGAATGAAAACAGTGATGCAATTCCAACAACAAAAGGAATTTTATAATGATGCGCACAGAGCTAATGAGTAAACAGAGAAAAACTCTGTAATCTCTGTTTACTCTGTGCGAGATAAATAATAAGACTTGAAAATCGTAATTATAAAATACAACGCAGGCAATGTTTGTTCAGTTGAATTTGGTTTGCAACGCTTAGGCATAAATGCAATTGTTACCGATAATGCAGACGAAATTTTAAGTGCCGATAAAATTATTTTTCCAGGTGTTGGCGCTGCCGGTTTTGCTATGAATTATTTGCATGAAAAAAAACTTGATCAACTTATAAAAAATTGCAAGCAACCATTTCTTGGAATTTGTTTGGGCATGCAGTTGCTCTGCAGTTATTCTGAAGAAGATGATACAAAATGTATCAGCGTGTTTTCTGAATCTGTGAAAAAGTTTTCAGGCAATATAAAAGTGCCGCAGATGGGCTGGAATAATATTTTTGATCTTAAACAACCATTATTTAAAGATGTAACAGAAGAAGAATATGTGTATTTCGTGCATAGCTATTATGTTGAAAAATCAGCGCATACAACAGCCACTGCAAGTTATGGTTTAGAATACAGCGCGGCGATACAGAAAAACAATTTTTATGCAGTGCAATTTCATCCGGAAAAATCAGGCAAAGCAGGAGAGAAGATATTAAAAAACTTTATTGAATTATGATTGAAATTATACCGGCAATTGATGTGATTGATGGCAAATGCGTGAGGCTTTCGCAAGGTGATTATCAAACAAAAAAAATATATAGTGAATCACCTGTGGATGTTGCAAAAGCGTTTGAAGATGCGGGCATTAAACGGTTGCATATTGTTGATTTGGATGGAGCAAAACAAGGCGCTATTATCAATTTAAAAACATTGGAGTCAGTTGCATCTTCAACTAAATTAAAAATAGATTTTGGCGGTGGTATTAAAACTACAGTAGATGTTGAGTCAGTTTTAAATGCCGGTGCAGCAATGATAAATATTGGCAGCATTGCAGTAAAACAACCGGAGCTTGTAGAAGAATGGATTACGATTTTTAATGCGGATAAAATTTTATTAGGCGCTGATGTACAAGATGAAAATATTATGATCAACGGCTGGCAACAATCTGCAAACATCAATATCATAAAATATATAAGTGCTTATATAATTAAAGGAATCAAGCAAATTTTTTGTACAGATATTTCTAAAGATGGTTTGTTGCAGGGAGTTTCTATTGATCTGTATAAAAAAATCATAAACGCATTTCCGCAGTTAAATTTAATTGCAAGCGGTGGTGTTTCTTCTGTAAATGATATTGAAGAGTTAAATACAATTGGTTGTTCAGGAGTTATTATTGGTAAGGCTTTATATGAAGGAAGAATTCAATTACAACAATTAAAAAATTATTTGCAATAATGCCGCTGACAAAAAGAATTATTCCCTGTTTAGATGTGAAAGATGGCCGCACCGTAAAAGGTGTGAACTTTGTAAACATTCGTGATGCCGGTGATGCTGTTGAACTGGCTGCTTTTTACGCAGAACAAGGTGCAGATGAATTGGTTTTTCTTGACATCACTGCAACCAATGAAAAAAGAAAAACTTTATTAGCGCTTGTAACAAAAGTAGCAGCAGCTATTAATATTCCTTTTACGGTTGGTGGCGGAATAAGTTCTGTTGAAGATATAAGTGTTTTATTAAATGCCGGCGCTGATAAAATTTCTATCAATACAGCGGCAATTAAAAATCCTGGTTTAATAACGGAGATTGCGAAGCAATTTGGAACACAATGTACCGTGCTTGCTGTTGATGTAAAGTTTGAAAATAATAATTGGTTTGTTTATTTGAATGGCGGTCGTGTTGCAACATCAAAGAATGCAATTGATTGGATGAAACAAGCGATTGATCTTGGTGCAGGCGAAATTCTTTTAACTTCAATTAATCATGACGGAACGAAACAAGGTTTTGCAAATGAGTTGATAAAAGAAGTGGAATCGTTTTCAACTGTGCCTGTAATTGCAAGCGGCGGCGCAGGAAATATGCAGCATTTTGCAGACGTGTTTGAAGCAGGTGCAGATGCAGCTTTAGCAGCGACTTTATTTCACTATAAAGAAATAAGTATTCCGAATTTAAAAAGATTTTTAAAAGAAAAAAATATTGCTGTTAGAATGTAGTGTAATTGTTGCAATGAAAATATACAGTACAAGTGAGTGACACAACCGTGATGCCATCTGTTCAATAGATGATCAACAAAAAATAAAATCAAAAAAAACTGTTTGCTCCTGTGCTCTGTGCGACAAAAAATATTCGCACGGAGACAACAGAGCTAACAGAGAAAACAAAATAATATGAAACCAGACTTCAATAAATTTCCAGATAAACTTGTTCCTGTTATTGTGCAGGATGCAGGCACCAATAAAGTTTTGATGTTGGGTTATATGAATCAAGATGCATATAATCAAACCATCATCAATCAAAAAATAACTTTTTACAGCCGCAGTAAACAAAGGTTGTGGACGAAAGGAGAAACCAGCGGCAACTATCTTTTTGTAAAAGAAATTTTATTGGATTGTGATAATGATTGCCTGTTGATAAAAGCAAATCCTGCCGGGCCAGTTTGC
>JBDUEO010000157.1:0-7356 GCA_040002335.1 Parafilimonas sp.
TCAGCCGGATTTTTTATTTAAAACATTACAGGCATTGCATAATAGAATAATTTTTGATAAAAAGGAGGCTGCTGAAATGCTACTGAGATTTTCAGAGCTTTTAAGTTATACACTTTATGAATGTGATAATGATTTTATATCAGCAGAAAAAGTAATGCAAATTACAGATGAATTTATTGCTCTTGAAAAAATGATGCCGAAAACAAATATCACGGGTGTTACAACTATTGAGGACAACATCACCAATAAATATATTCCTTCATTTATTGTGTTACCATTAATACAACATTGTGTTATTGCACTTCATAATTATCCGGATAAAAAGCATTCAGCAGAAATAAAACTAAATGCATCGAACAATATATTTTATTGCAGCATTTATATACAAACCGACGCTTTTGCCGAGCTAAGAAAAATTTATTTTGATGGAATAAATATGTTTACAAACAGGCTTGAAACTTTTTACAGCAATAGATACACGCTTGATTTTACAGAAGAAAAAGGGGCATTTAATATCGCATTATCACTGGTTTTATCAGATAATCTGTTTGCTGAAAAAATAGATAAAGCAACTGAAAAAATATATGCAAACACCGCTGTATAAATTTATATTTTCAAATAAAATCGCCATTCGCATTTTGCGTCATTCATGTTTTTGGTTGTGCTGGTATATATACAGTGTTTTACTTTATTTATACAATAACAGCAATGTGCAAACTGACTTCTGGCTAAATTTACAGTTTCGATGTTTAAAATTATTAAGAGTTTTTCCCTTTGGAATTATTCAATGTTATATTGTTGTTTACTGGCTGGTTCCGCAATTTTTGCTTAAGAAAAAATATTTGCTTTTTATTATTGGGTTTTTAATTACGGTTGCAACAGAAATTTATCTTGTTGATATTGTTACTTACAACAGCTTTGATTTTTTGCCTGTGTGGATGGGAATAGTGTCATACGTTAGCCGTGCGGGACCTATTCTTTATCTCACATTTTTTATTATTAAAATGCTGAAAACATGGTATATAAAACAATGGGAAAAAGATACGTTGTTAAAAGCAAATCTTAATGCAGAATTGCAGTTATTAAGAGCCCAGGTGCATCCGCATTTTTTGTTTAATACGCTAAACAACATTTACGCCTTTATTCTTTCTAATTCACCGCAGGCGCAAGAGCTTGTGCAAAAATTAGAAAAGCTGTTGCATTATATGATTAATGAATGTGAGGAGCCGTTAGTATCACTGCCAAAAGAAATAGCTATGTTAAATGATTATTTGGAGCTTGAAAAAGTACGTTATGGAAACAGGCTGGATTTACAAACAGAAATACAGAATGGCGTTGAAAATAAAATGATAACACCATTGCTTTTAATTCCTTTTGTTGAAAATAGTTTTAAGCATGGCACGAGTAAAATGCTGAAGGAGCCCTGGATAAAATTGTTTATTCAAACCGATGAAAATGTGTTACATTTTTCTTTAACCAACAGCAAGCCCGCAGAAGAAAATATCAATATTAAAAAAGGTATTGGCTTAGCCAATGTAAAAAAAAGATTGGAGTTGTTATATCCGCAAAACCATTTATTAATTATAGAATCTACCACACATACCTTCACAGTAAATCTGCAGGTTCCAATACAAAAAATTGAAAAGGAAGTTGTAGCTTGAACAATGTTTAATCCGAACCAATGTCAAATGATAAAAAAATAATTTGTCTTGCTGTTGATGATGAACCGCCGGCATTGCAGGTTATTGAAAAATATATTGCTGCTGTGCCCGTACTGGAATTAAAAGCGGCCGCTAACAATGCTATTGATGCTTCATCAATTCTTCAGCAAAATAAAATTGATCTAATATTTCTTGATATACAAATGCCGCAATTGTTAGGCACAGATTTTATACGCAGTTTAATTAATCCGCCCAAAGTAATTTTTACAACAGCCTTTAGAAAATATGCAGTAGATGGTTTTGAATTAGATGCAGTTGATTATTTACTGAAACCAATTTCTTTCGAGCGTTTTTTAAAAGCAGTGAATAAAGTAATGCGTTTAAACATTATTGCACCTGAACATGATTTGCCTTTTAAAATTCCGCAAACAAATACTGATGCAGATACCTTTGTTTACCTACGCGCAGACAGAAAAAATATCAAAATAAATTTTGATGATATCTTATTTATTGAAAGCCTTAAAGACTATATAAAAGTTGTTACAAAAGAAAAAACAGTTATTACGAAACAATCAATTTCATCCCTGGAAGAAAGCCTTCCCATTCATTTATTTGTCCGTACCCACCGTTCCTATATTGTTTCAATTAATAAAATAGAATCTTATACAAATGAACTTGTACAAATTGGAAAATATGAATTACCTATCAGCCGCAGTTATAAGCATGAAGTGGAAAAAATTCTAAAAATGTGAATATACTTATGCGGAATGTTTAGAAAAAAACTCCGCTAATTTATCAAAGGATTAAACGATATTCTTTTAAGAGTTATTTCGAAACAGAAATATTCTTGCCGGGCAATATGCGCCGTTATATTCTTGTAACCGGACAATAAAAAATTTGAAGGCGTTATTACCATTCACGATCTTTTGCGTGAAGTGTTGTTGCATGGCGGAAGGATGTTTGATAACCGCATAACAAGCACATTGATTGATTTTAATGAAAACCCGCCAAAGATTTATTAGCATTCACATCATTATATTATTCCAGTAATTCACAGGCATTTATTTAACTGATCTACCTTTTTAAAGTAATATGCAACTGTTGAATTAGCAAATGATGTTACGATGTTTGTTATCTTTAGAAAGGAAATCTTAATTCTACTGCAATGAGAACGCAAGCCTGTTGTTAGATGCCAATATTTCATGGCGTTTAGCTGCAAAGTTAAAACCTCATTTCGAAGAATGTTTTCATGCAGATAATATTGATTTATCTGTTCCGGCAAAGGATATAGAAATATGGAATTATGCTTTGGATAATAATTGTATTATCGTAACTAACGATGAAGATTTTTTAAACCTGCTTAATATAAAAGGCTTTCCCCCAAAAATTGTTCTGCTAAAAACAGGCAATCAAAGCAATAGTTATATCGAGACATTGCTGATAAAGCATAAACAAGAAATACTTTCACTATACACATCTCGCGAATATGGAGTTTTGGAATTATATTAATTAGCCAATACTAACTTTTTCCATTAAAAGTTATAATCCAAACAAGTAAAGTATCAATTAAAGTAAATTCGCACACGCGAACCAATTGGCATATGTTATACACAAATGCCCACAGAAAGTAAATTAAAATAATATTTAAAGATTTATCCAGAGAAAAATGATTGCCCCCAAATTGACCCCAAGTAAAATAAAAAATATAAAACGCATACCCAGCTTGCATTCACGTTTTACTAAGTGACCCCGTCAGGATTCAAACCAGAAACCTTCTGATAAGTAGTCAGATTTTTATTTTATCTTTTAGACAACATGAAAAAACTGTACCTCTAATTGTTTCAGTTTTGTAATTCCATCAAGCAGTCCTATTAGTTCAAAGTAATTATAAGCTTGGTTGAAACAATTTTTGAATTCTGTTTTCCTTCTTTCTGTCAACCCGCTCCTTTTGCTGTGTATTAAAAGCATCTCAAGACTTTTCTTTATGCAGAGCTTTCATTGCAAACAGGCGTATTAATCTTAAGGCATTGAGCAAAAACATAATAAATTAGAATTAATGTAAAATTAGGTAGCTGCGCTTGACGACACTTATTCTGTTGCTCGTAAAATTTTTGGTCGTACTCATCTTTAGCCGTTTCAAGAATGTAAAGGCTGCGGGCGATGAAAATCATCTTAAAAAAAGAGAGCTTGAAATTATTCGCCTTATAGCTGACGGACTTACTAACAAGGCAATAGCTGCCAAACTGTTTTTAAGTAATGTAACCGTAAATACGCACAGGAAAAATATGCTTGCCAAAATGCAGTTAAAAAACACTGCTTCCCTTGGTTTTGGAAGAGAGTCATTTTTAAGTGTATCGTCAATACATCATAAATCTGGATCACGTAAAATAATCTAACCGCAATGAAAGTGTTTAATAATTTATAATGGCGAGCATTTGCCTATTGCATGTAATTAATTAAATGCTATGGTTTTCTGCCTTTATCGATATTTTTAATAATCTCACTTCACCTTGTTTTACTAAAGCTGGCAGCGTAGAATATGAATTGTAGATACAGAAGTTAATGTGCTTTAAAAAAATAGCTTTTGCTGTTTCTTTCTCTCTTTTTTCTTCATCAGCAACTTTGGATCTATCTGCTCCGGTATTTGTTCCGGCTTAAACAAGGCATCAATAGTTTTGGAAAGATTTTGTTTAAGTTCTTGTGCATTAAAATTATTTTCAGTTTTAATTGAAGCATCCTTTACAGTTTCAATTAAACCTCTTAACGGCTTTCTTTCAACAACCTGTTTAAAGAATTTCCGGTCAGTTGAAAGCCTGTTCAATGTATAAATATTGCTTTCAATCTTCTGTAAGGAATATCCAACTTCACTTCCTTTTTATTTTTACTTTCTTATTATCAATAAAAGCGACACCTCTGCCCTTAATTACTTTATACCCTTTTGCCTGCATAATTCTCACAAAATGATCAAGGTCTTTGGAATTATGTATAGTGTTTCTAATAAGTAAGTTCAGTTTCATTTTACGTTCATCATTTCTTGGTAATTGCCGTTGCTCTTTTGATAGAAATTTATTTGGATTAAGCACTTGTTGCAAACCATATTTAATTTCTGTTTTACGACAAAAGTTGGCGATCTTCTGATAGTTGTTGCTATCACTTACAGTTTTTGTATCGAATCCAATTCTGTTAGCTACAATATGCAGGTGTTGATGTTCTGTGTCTTTATGTAATACTGCAACGTATTGGTTGTTTTCAAAACCTAATTCTTTTGCACACGCTTCACTGAGTAAACTAAGTTTATTGTTGTCTAATTGTTCCCCTTTTGCAAAGCTTAAAGTAATATGTGCAACCGGCTTTGAAAGCTTTGGATTTAATTGTCTTACTTCATTAAATTGCTGAATCAATTCTTTCTGGTTTCCAAAACATTTATTAAACATTAAAATGTCAGCTCTGTTCTTGAATATTGCTTCATCTTTTTGCTGCTTTTGCACTTTATCATTTAAACAATAAAGCAGGCAGCCACGAAACGATTTTCCAATCTTTATTTTACCGATCATCTGAAATAGTTTTTAATGTCGTTGGCAAGCTGTTTAATCCTGATCGAAAGCACCTGCAGGTCTGCTCTTTCAATTGCATTTAATTCGTCATTGCTGTTGCGTTTTTTTGCTACCTGGTTGAGGTTAGCAGCAAGATGATTTAGGGTGGCTGTAAATAATAAAACTTCTTTTGGAATCGTTTTAATTTGCCTGACAGCCTGTCCTCTTAAAGCAGACTCTCTAAGAAACTCCGAAAGCCTTAAGCCTGCTGTTTCGGCTTTTTGTTTGAGTATTTCTTTTTCAGATAAAGAACATTTTATACCGATAAACTCATCTTGCTTTACCTGCTTCTTAGGTCTTCCGCCTTTCTGCTTTTTGGTTACTGATTTTATATGTTCAGCCGCTTCATTTTCCATCTTCACAAATCTTTTTCACTGCCGGTTTATCTTGTCATCTTTTGAATCCCGATGCATATCGGGATGAAAAAGCCAGCGTTTCGGTTTAACCGAAACATAGCTGGCTATATCAGAAAGTTTTTAGTAATCTATTTTTGTTCGACACTTTTAGATACTGCTTCTGTTGAAGCTTTTCAAAGTTGATCACCCAATCATTTAAGTCTTTATAATCATTATACAAAATGCTTTCATCTTTATATTTTACCGATCGCTTCAATGCAATGTCAAGACATTTCTTTCCGGCGTTATCCTGGTCAAAGTACAGATGGATGCCGTCATGCTTTTCCATTAAGAGCAGTCTTCTTTCAAAGAAAGCAGTAGAGTTCAGCACCAGAAAATTTGTCAGTGGATGAGTTTGATTTTGATGAATCTTTTGATAACTTAGGAAGTCAAAAAATCCTTCGAACACGGCAACAGATTTTGCTTGGCTTGTTGCTTGATTTTGATCTGTAATATTGTGTTCGAATTCGTTTTTTAAAATGCTTTTTGTGCCATCATTTTGTGATACAATCAAGGGCTGTGCTAAAAGCTTTTCATCACTAATTTTGTTTTCGTTTTTCAGTCCATTTGAAGTATTCGAATTGTTGTTTCCAACTTCTGTTTTTGGGTTGCCATTTTGTTCAGCATTGGTGATGTACGTAATGTATTTTGGAGAGCTGCTTTGTTTGAAAAAATTGTCCCTTAATTCATAACCTCCGGCACTGTTCTTAAATCCTATGGCAGTATATTTATTTTCTTTGTTACTAAACTTAAATTGTACTTCATAACAGTATCTGTCTGCAATACTTTTGTCAACTCTTCTTTGCTCTAAATAGCGGCAAAGCACCATGTCTGTAATGGGTTGCTTTGCGGCTATTATTTCTATAGCCGTTTCTGCTACATCCCTGTGATTTATCAAACTATTCTCATGCAGGTGAAACGGCGGTCTTTCTTCATATTGATTTGTTGTGTCGCTGCCTTGTTGTATTTGCTGGTTAATTATTGTTTGCTCACTTAATAATTTAGGCTGGCTTACTTCAGGAAAGATAATAGCGTTAGGCGTTTCTGTTGCGATAAAATGCTTTTTCGGTATGTAATTAAGAGACGATAATTTTTGTAACGCTGTTGATACACCGCAACTGAAGTAAGATGTTATAAAATCAACAACGTCACCGCCTTTTCCTACACCATGATCATACCATATATTTTTTATTTTATTTATCTTAAACGATGCGTCTTTTTCATTCCTGTATGGAGATAAATACCAGTAATCATTGCCTCTGATTTTTGATGGTGTAAAACCTAATGAAAATAAATATTCCACCAGGTCAACTTTGTTGGCCTCTGCACATGTCATATCACTTCTGTTTAGTTGATTAATTAGTTTTTGCTTCAGTTGCAATATGCTCAGACGTGCGTATCATCGCTTCAATATCTGTCCTTAAAAAATACCGTCGCGATTTAATCTTAAAGCTTTTGATTTTGTTTTGTCGCAACCAATCGTAGAGCGTCGGTTTAGATACCTGAAATACAGCACATACATCGCTTAGTTTTAGCAGTGCTTTTTCGGGAAGGTGGTCTGTTTGTGGCTGAAAAGAAGTTTGATTAATGTTTGCTTTTACTACTTCTTCAACGGTTGCTTTGATTTGTTTCCAAAACTCCGCCGGAGCCATTGGAAATAACATGGGTGTTTCTTGCATCTTTCTTCACTTTTATCTTGTTCACAAT
>JBDUEO010000158.1:0-7330 GCA_040002335.1 Parafilimonas sp.
TGATTTGCTGATGTGATGTATCACTCATTGTTATTTGTACTGTTTGCGCATTTAAGTAATTTTCACCGATAACTAATAAAATGATAAACAAAAATTTCTTCATTGGTTGTATTATTTATAAATGATTGAATGCACAAAACGCAACGTTTCTACTTTGTAACGGTAATTTAAAATCTTATTTTGTTATTGCATTCAATAATTTTTAGTCATTTAAAATTTGCTGTTCATATATTTTACCCAACGTTTTATATTTTTCATATCGCTTATTATATAAGTGGATATTTTTTTGGTTGGGTTTATATTCTGCATCAAATCCTTGTCCCATTGCCTGCATTGAGTCTTCCACTTTCTCATAAATTCCTGAAGCAGTTGCTGCAAACATGGCAGCGCCGATAGCGCACGTTTGTTCTGATGTATGAATACGGATCGGCATGTTCATTACATCTGCCATCACCTGCATAATGTATGGTGATTTTCTGGCAACGCCGCCCAATCCTATCAACCCTTTTACCGTAACACCTTCGTTGTTGAAACGTTCTACAATTGCTCTTGCCCCAAAGCACGTTGCTTCAGCCAATGCTTTAAAAATACGTGGCGCATCTGTTGCTAAATTTAAATTTATCACAGATGCTTTTAATGACTGATTTGCATCAGGCGTTCTTCTGCCGTTTAACCAGTCAACAGCTAATTCATCGTTTTCATTTAATGTAATTTTTGATGCCTCGTTTGAAAGTTGCATGATTATTTTATCATTCAATTCTTTCAACAAAAGATCAGCAACTGCAGCATCAACAACAGAAGAATTTTTAAGAATATTTTTTACTGATGATATAATAACATTTCTGAACCATGCATACGTATCGCCAAAAGCGCTTTGTCCGGCTTCCATGCCCATCATGCCGGGAATAACAGAACCGGGAACCTGCCCGCAAATTCCTTTTACTAAAATATTTTTTACTTCATCCATCGGCGCAACAAGCATATCGCAGGTTGATGTACCCATCACTTTACTTAAATGATATGGTTCTATTTGTCCGCCCACTGCACCCATGTGCGCATCAAATGCGCCAACACCAATAATTATGTTGGTTGATAATCCTAAACGTTGCGCCCATTCCTTTGATAAGTTGCCCGCAGCTTTATCTGATGTAAATGTTTCTGTAAATAATCTGGAAGTAAAACCATCAAGCAGCGGATCAAGTGAAGCAAAAAAATCATTGGGTGGCAAACCGTTGTAATCTTTACTCCATAAGGCTTTGTGGCCTGCTGCACACACACCGCGTTTCATTTGATGCACTTCATTTCCGCCGGTTAATAAAAACGGAATCCAGTCGCAATGTTCAACGAATGAATAACATGATGTGCGAACATTTTCATCAACTCTTATAATATGTAATAATTTACTCCAAAACCATTCAGAAGAATAAATGCCGCCAACGTATTGTAAATAATTGATACCGAATTTTTTTGCATGCACGTTAAACTCCGCCGCTTCTTTTACAGAAGTGTGATCTTTCCACAATACAAACATTGCATTGGGATTGTTTTCAAATTGCGGTAATAATGAAAGCGGTATTCCATGTTTATCAACTGCAACAGGAGTGGAGCCGGTTGTATCAACAGAAATAGCAACAATGTTTGATGCAATATTTGCACCTGCTTTTTGAATACACTCTTTAATCGTGCTTTCTAATCCTTCAATATAATCTAAAGGATGTTGCCTGAATTGATTTTGCTGTGGCGCGCAATATAACCCATCGCGCCACCTGGGATAATAAAATACAGACGATGCAACTTCATCTCCATTTGTGGCATTTAAAATAACTGAACGAACAGAATCTGTTCCATAATCAACTCCAATTACATACGCTGTAGGTTTCATATAGCAGTAAAGGTGTCAAAGTAACACTTAATAATTTATAAAATAAAAATTGCAGAATAATTATTTCAAACCGTTCGGGTTAGGAATCAAATGTAAGAAAGCATCAAATTTTGCCTGGTATTTTCTTTTGTCAAGTTTGTAATAATAAGCGCCTTTTTTTGACCCGTTTTTTTCTTTGTCTTTTTGCTTTATTACCAAACCTGTTGATAGTATTTTACGGCTAAAATTTCTTTTATCAATAATTGCGTCATACACATCTTCATATAAAGATTGCAGTTGCGGAAGTGTAAATTTATCGGGCAATAACTCAAACAAAACGGGATGAAAAGCTGCTTTATACCTTAATTTTTCTTTAGCCATTTCAATCATTTCTTTATGATCAAAAATTACCGAAGGCAGTTTCTTTAAAGGAAACCATTCTGCGCTGTATTCATGGCTTATCTGTTCTTCGTATTTATTAATATCTATAAGGGAAAAACAGGCAATTGACACGGTGCGTTCAGTGGGGTCGCGATACGGATCTCCAAAGGCATAAAGTTGTTCAAGGTAAATATCAGACAAGCCTGTTAATTGCTTTAAAATACGTGCCGCTGCGTGATCTGGGTTTTCATCGTGTGTTACAAAACCGCCCATCAAACTCCATCTTCCTTTTTGTGGCTCAAAACCTCTTTTTATCAGCAATAATTTTAAGTGTGTTCCGTCGAAACCAAAAATAATGCAATCAACAGCAAGCAGCAATCTGTTTTGGTGTGTGTATCTCTTAATATGCATATAAATCAATAAAGACCAGTAAAGGTGTTATAGATTAAAGATATAGACAGATAATATTTGTTTCAAAAATATTTAAAAAATAAACAGAAAAAATTTACTGTAAAAAAATTTTGAGCTCTTAAAAATTAATTTATATTTGATTAATTGTATTATTGACAATTATTATCTGCTTGATAATTTATAACGATTGTAAACATAAAACTGCTTTATGCAAAACTGTATCGTATTGCCGTGTGTTTGTACAACCAAACATGTAAAAAAACACTTATTGTTATTTGTTGTTTTATTGATGGCATTAAGTGCCTCTGCGCAAAATGCCATCGAAATTAAAGGCAAAGTAACTGACGATAAAGGTGTGCCGTTATATGGTGCTTCTGTAATATTGAAAGGAAGCAAAACCGGAACTGTTACCAACAACAGCGGCGAATATTCTTTCAGCATAAACAACGCAGGCACACTAATATTTTCTTATGCAGGATATACAAATAAGGAAGTTGCTGTAACAAACACGCAGGAGGTTAATGTATCATTAAGCTTAAATAATTCTTCTTTAAATGATGTGATTGTAACAGGTTATTCCAAACAATCAAAACGCGATGTAACCGGTGCGGTTTCAACAATAAATTCTGATGTAATTTCAAAGACACCTGTTTCAGATGTAGGACAGATTTTGCAAGGACGCGTGGCCGGTGTTAGCGTTGATGATCAGGGCGGCCCGGGCAGTTCTGCTGTTGTACGCATAAGAGGTTTCGGAACATTGGGTGACAATGATCCTTTATATGTTATTGATGGCGTGCAAATGCGCGGCAGCAATAACCTTATTAATACAAACGATATTGAAACCATAACCGTTTTAAAAGATCCATCACTTACTTCTCTATATGGCGCTGAAGGCAGCAACGGCGTTATCGTAATTACAACCAAATCAGGAAAAATAGGCGCACCCAAACTGGAATATAATACATACATCGGTACGCAGTATCCAATAAAATATCCATCAATGCTGTCGCCGCAGCAATATGCCGATGCGTACTGGAATTATCTTTCCAATTCAGGTTTGCAACAAACAGATTTGTTTTATGGTTCTGGCAATAAACCTGTATTGCCTGATTATATTATTGAAACACCTTCAGGTGCGCCAACAGTTATTCATCCCGGTGATCCTGCACCCGATCCATCTTTATATGATCCTTATAGTTACAGAATTTTAAAAACAAATAAATCAGGTACAGACTGGTTCAAAGAAATATTTCAACCAGGGTTTACACAAAGCCACCAGCTTTCTTTAAGTGGTGCCACAGACAAAAGTAATTACGCGCTTTCGTTTAATTATCTTGATGACAGAGGGGTAGTATTGAAAACGTATTTTAAACGCTATTCTGTGCGTGTAAATACAGATTTTAAAGTAAAACCCTGGCTAAGAATTGGTGAGAATATGGAATTTTCTTATAGCGAAGGCGGCAGCATTGCAAACCACAGCAACAATAATGTTATAACTGATTTATATGAACGTTCTCCGCTTATTCCAGTATATGATGTTGCAGGCAATTACAGCGGGCCAAAAGGTTTGCCTGTTGGCGTGCTTGATTTGCAGCCGGGCGGCAACAACCCTGTATTAGGTCAGGTTAACGGAAGGGAAACAAACCACGGATTTAACTCCGGTATTTTTGGTTCTGCATATCTTGATATTGAACCTATTAAAGGGTTGGTTGCTGAAAGTAAAATCGGCATCCAGTTATATCCATATCAATATCATTATTTCCAGGATACATTTCCGCAAAATGTTTATTCAGGCGCATATAATTCTTTTTCAGAAGGCGGTGGTTATTCGCTTGACTGGAGATGGACAAATAAATTATCTTATGATTTCACTATACATCATATTCATAAAATAAGTGCATTTATTGCGTATGAAGCACGCCGGTTTACATCAAGGTTCAATGGCGCTACAACACCTAATTTGCCGTACACACTTTTATCGTACCAATATCTTACAAGCGGTGTACCTATTGATAGTATAGGTTTGGTAAATATGGTAAGTGGTGGCGGAGACGTTCAAACCAATCAATCTGTTTTTGGAAATATTAATTACTCTTTATTAGACCGCTATCTTTTTAGTGTTGTATTGCGAAGAGATGGTTCTTCAAAGTTTGGCCAGTTTAACCGTTACGGAACATTTCCATCTGCAAGTGTTGGATGGCGTTTATCTGAAGAAAAATTCATGCAGAAATTTTCGTGGATTAACGATTTAAAGATAAGAGGTGCTTATGGCACAAACGGTAATGATGCAATTCCATCAGGCCTTACCGTTAACCAATATTCTTCTGACACGTACACGAGCAGTTACGATTTAGGTGGCAATAATTCATCTGCTTCTACAGGTTTTGGTTTATACCAGATTGGTAACCCTTACCTGGAATGGGAAGTAAATAAAACAACGAATATTGGTTTTGATGCCACATTGTTCAACAGAAAATTTACGGCAAGTTTTAACTGGTTCAACAGAATTACAGATCATTTATTATATACGCCGCCGTTTACAGGTTTGGAAGGCGATGCATTAGTGCCTTATCAAAATGTTTTAAAATTTTCAAACAAAGGTGTTGAATTAGAGTTGGGTTATACAAGCGCAAAGCATGTAGTTAGTTATGATATGAATTTTAATATTGCTACTTACCGCAATAAAGTTTTATACATCAGCAACGACACTTCTGCATTTATACAAGGTGATGGATTTGGCTCAACCCATGTTATTTTAAATCGCTCTAAAGTTGGCTTGCCCGTTGCAAGTTTCTTTGGTTATGTGCAGGAAGGAATTTTTCAAACTACAAAAGATGTACAGGACCATGCAACAGAAACCGGTATTGATAAAGATAATCCTGAAACAGGGCTTGGGCATTTTAAATTTAAAGACATCAATAACGATGGTGTAATAAATGAACAGGACAGAACATATATAGGAAGCCCGCATCCAAAATTTACATTTGGTTATAACCTTAACCTGTATTATAAAAATTTCGATCTTAATCTTTTTATTGAAGGCGTTTCAGGAAATAAAATTTTTAATTACTGGCGCGCTTATACAACATGGCCCGGCGCATTAGGTGCAGGTTCTAACGATACATGGAGCAGCACCAACACAAAAGCTTCATTGCCTGTATGGGAATCAAGTGGCGCTAACGATGCAGCCGCTTCAACATTCTTTATAGAAAATGGTTCTTATGCGCGTATTAAAAGTTTGCAGGTAGGTTATACGTTTCCAACATCAAAAACATTTAGTAAATTAAGAATATATGCGCAGGCTTTTAATCTTGCAACGTTTACAAAATACAGCGGCATAGATCCTGAAATAAGTACCGGCGATCCGGGCAGTGTTGGCGACGATCTTGGCGGCAATTATCCTATTGCAGTAAAAGTTCTTTTTGGTATAAACATCGGTTTATAAAATCAATTAAAAACATCATTAAAACTATCACATGAAATCTTCAATAATAAAAATATCCTGTTTTGCAATATTGATTTTTTCCGCATGTAAAAAAGATTTTTTAGATGCGCCGCCGCAAGGTGCAATTACAGAAGATGTACTTTCAAACAAAGCCGGCGTAGCACAATTGCTGGTTGCTTCTTATCATGATGTAACCGGTTTAACCATACATTCAGGATGGTGGAGTACAACGGGAACAAATTGGGTGTATGGTGATATAACTTCCGGCGATTGTTACAGAGGTGGAAGCAATGATAATAATGACGGTGTTGTAATTGAAGAATTCAGGGAAACGCCAACAACTGAATATTTTCAGGAAAAATGGAACGCAGTGTATGATGGTGTTTCAAGAAGTAATACGGTAATAAGAGCTGCAGAAAAAGCAACGGATATGACGGATGCGGAAAAAACAGAAGCTATTGCAGAAGCAAGGTTTTTGCGTGGCCATTTTCATTTTGAAGCAAAAAAAATGTGGAACCATGTGCCATACATTGATGAAACAGTTACCGATTTTAAAGTTTCTAATCAGCCAGATATATGGCCAAATATTATTGCTGATTTCAGGTTTGCTTACGATAACCTTCCCGTAAAGCAAGATTTAAAAGGCAAAGCAAATAAATGGGCAGCGGCTTGCTACATTGCAAAGTGTTATATGTTTATGAATGATTACAGCGATGCAAAAGCGTTGTTGGATTCTATCATTCCATCATCTTATGGCGGCCACGGCGATGGCGCAAATTCGCAGGGAGTTAGTTACGCTTTAATGCCTAATTATGATGATAATTTTAATGGCGCCACAGAAAATAATGCAGAACAGGTTTTTCAAATTCAATTCTCTGTTAATGATGGTTCTAATGGCGGCAATGAAAATATTGGCGAGAGCGCAAATACGCCGGCATTTTATCCTATCAGCAGTTTTTATACAACATGGAAACAGCCTTCATTCAATTTTGTAAATGCATTTAAAACAGACGCTGCTGGTTTGCCATTGCCGGATACTTACAACAATGAAAACATGACCAACGATCAAAATGTAAGTGGCGGCGATTATAGTTATTATCCTTACCAGGGAACGGTTGATCCGAGGCTCGACTGGACTGTTGGCAGAAGAGCAGTTCCATACTTAGACTGGACGAGCGAATACTTTGATCCTAATTATACAATGTACAATAATTATTGGGTTGGCTATCCTT
>JBDUEO010000159.1:0-7244 GCA_040002335.1 Parafilimonas sp.
AGGCCAGGATTTGGCCGAAGTGGGCAACGGAAACAGCATGATCATGCAAAAAATTTTAATGGAACAATTTAATCCTATTGTTTCCAAAATCCGCAAACTTGAGAAACCTGTTGTTGCTGCCGTTAATGGTGTTGCTGCCGGCGCAGGTGCAAATATTGCTTTATGTTGTGATGTGGTTGTAGCCACTCAGTCAGCATCATTTATACAGGCATTTAGTAAAATTGGTTTAATACCGGATAGTGGCGGAACTTTTATGCTTCCGAGATTAATTGGCTGGCAAAAAGCAAGTGCTTTAATGATGTTGGGTGATAAAGTGGAAGCTGCAGAAGCCGAACGTTTGGGAATGATTTATAAGTTTTTTGCAGATGAGCTGTTTCAGGATGAAGCAAAAAAAATTGCTGCCACACTTTCGCAAATGCCTACACGTGGATTATGGTTTACCAAACAGGCATTGTCGTGGTCGTTCAGCCACACATGGAAAGAGCAATTAATGAATGAAGATAAATTGCAGCAGCGTGCAGCCGATACAAGTGATTTTAAAGAAGGCGTGAATGCATTTATGCAAAAAAGAAAACCAAATTTTAAAGGCGAATAAACATGAATAACCTGCATGCAAATGTTGTTGCGCACATGATGCAACACGATAAATTTAGTGAATGGCTTGGTATTAATTTAGTTGATGTAAAAATTGGTTATTGCAAAATAAAAATGATCATCCGTGAAGAAATGACAAACGGGTTCCATGTTACGCATGGTGGAATAATTTTTTCTTTTGCTGACAGTGCGCTTGCATTTGCCTGCAACAACCGCAACAATTTATCGTTGGCGCTGGAGTGCAATATATCTTTCTTACAACAGGTAAATGTTGGTGATGAATTAACTGCAGAAACAATAGAAATTCATAATGGAAAAAGCACCGGCGTTTATTCAATCAATATCATTAATCAAAATAATAAACAGGTTGCTTTATTTAAAGGAACTTGCTTTAGAACAGGAAAAGAATTAATTTGAATATGATTGAAATAAACGCTTTATGAAAAAGATTTCTCTGTGGGCCAAAAACCATGTTTTTATTACAAGAATTATAATTGTTGTAATTCATCTGCTCCTAATTCGTATTGCATTTTTTCTTTGCAACACAATTCAATTTAATTTTTCTTTTTCAGTATTCGTTGCACTTGCATTAATTATTATAGTGGCTTCAATGTTGTATCCATTTGCAAAAAAAATTTCTTATCCCTTTCAAAAAATAATACTTTTTATTACATCAACCTGCTTCTTTCTTATCACCTGCTTTTTTATTAAGGATAATTTTATTTCTGATTCATTTCAAAAAACTTTTAGTGCAGTTTCTGTTCCTGTAGATTCTTTAAAAAACGCAACAACATTAACCAGGTCGCAAAAACATGTTTTAAAAAAAGAATTAAGAACAGAAATAAAAGCCTATAAAAAAATTCCAAGACCTCAAAGGCCAACTGCACAAGATGCTTTATTAATATTATTCATCGTGCTTTCGGGAATTGGATTATTGTGTGGTTTAGGTATACTTGTTTGCGGAATAAGTTGCGGAGGAATTCCCGCTCTTGTACTTATTTCCGTTTCAGCAGGGATGGGCGGCATAGGGGTTGGCCTTTATTTTATAATAAGAAAATTGCACAAAAATGTAGAAAAAGAGCGCAAACAATCACAAACAAATAGTTTTAATAATGCTGATGTTTTAAGTTCCTCTTTAATAATGACATAATGCTTCTTTAATGCATTTCTTCTTTTATAAATTTTAGAATATTTTCTGCAAGTTGTTGGCTTATTTAAACGAACTTGTTTTAGAACAGGAAAAGAATTAATTTGAATTTGATTAAATCTGCTGTTATGCAAAAAATCTCCATTTGGGCAAAACATCATGCTTTTGCTGCGCGAATAATTATTTTTTTCATTCATCTTCTGCTGCTTCTGCTTGGCTTTTATATTACTGAAAACATTCCTTTTCATTTTACTTTTTCTGAAATAGTTTTCATTCTCTTAATTATAGTTGCAGCATCAATTATTTATCCGTTTGTAAAAAAAAATTATCTTTTTCAAAGAATATTGATTTTTTTTACCTCTGGTTGTTTTTTTCTGATTGTATGTTTCTTTATTGATCATAATTTCAATTTCCCCAACAATCAAAAAGCATTAAGCGCTGTGCCCGTATCTATCCCTGCTGAAAATAAAAAGCCATCTGCACAGGAAATTTTAGAATCACTTAAATACAGAGATAAATCAACTTTAACAAAACAAGAAAAGCGAATACTTAAAAAGGAATTTAAAAAACAATTAGTTGTTTATGGCAAAAGTGTTGCAAAAAATGATAAAGCATCTGCAGCAAAAGCCGCTTTAATTATTTTGGCAATTATTGCTGCTTTAGGATTAGTAGCTTTATTGGGGATACTTTCTTGCAGCATTAGTTGCGGTGGTTCAGGCGCACTTGCAATTCTTGTTTTTATAATTGGCCTTGGTGGAATTGGTATAGGATTATATTTTCTATTGAAATTAATTAAGCGTAAGCATATTAAAACAGATAGTGGTTCTGTTTTTTTAAAGCCGATTCCTTTGTTGGTTTCTGCATGATAATATTAAACCCCACTACATTTCTTCTTTCCAAAACTTCACAATATCTTCTGCATGTTGTTTACTGCGCGGCTTTAAATATATTTTTTGAATGATACCCTTTTCATCAATTAAAAATGTTGTACGATGCAAGCCTATATAATGCCTTCCATACAATTGTTTTTCGCCCCAAACACCATACGCATTAATTATTGCATGATCAGGATCTGCAACCAATGTAAAGGGTAAACTGTATTTTGTTTCAAATTTTTTATGGCTAACTGAATCGTCCGGGCTAACACCAACTATTTCAAAACCTTCTTTCTTCAACAAAGAAAAATTATCCCTTAAGTTACAGGCTTCAATAGTGCATGTTGGCGTGTCGTCTTCAGGATAAAAATATAGAACAACTTTTTTGCCTTTGTAATCTGCAAGAGAAATTGTTTTACCGTTTTGATCTTTGCCTTTAAAGGCTGGCGCTTTCATGCCTGCAGTTAATGTTATCATATTAATTATTGTTTTGTAAAATTAAATGTTTGCGTGGCTGCGTTACCTGCAACATCGGTTATTGTTATTGTTAATGTATGATTTCCTGTTGCACAATGTGCATCAAACGTATAAATAAAATTATCATTCTTTTTTGCAAACATTAGCCAGTTTCCATCAAGCGTTGCTGTAAAATTTACAATCTTGCTTAAGTCATCTTTACATTTTATGATAAGATTTTTTTGTGTTTTAAAAACTGTTCCATCTTTCCATTCAACAGGAATAATTACGGGCGCAATTGTATCAATTAATAAAGCTGCGTCGCCCAATTCATCAAAGCTGCCGAGCATATAATTGTTTTGCCATTCACCTTTTACAAATATTTTTGAATTGCCGCTGATCAATTGCATCACTGTTTTATCTTTCAATTCGTCATCTAAAATTTTATCTGTTTTAATGGAAACAGTATAATCATCCTGCACCGGAATTGAATAATTTCCAATATGAATAGTTGATGAAATTTGTTTTGTAGTTGTTGATGGCGTTTCATAAACAGTTAAAGGCAACGCATCATAAAAAGCAGATTCATCAAAGTGAATTTTTGAATTTTTTGTTTCAAGATCGTTTACTTCATTTACATCGCAAACAATTGCATTTACAGGCAAAGAATAATTTTTTTGCAGTGCGCCATCATACTGAATTAAAAAATTTAAAGTGCTTGTATTTTGCTGTTCATCGTTTATTTCAATTTTTATTTTATGTATTGATGTATCGTACAATACAACTTTTCCATCACTTGCAAGCGGCGTAAAAACATTTAGTTTATTTCCGGGTAATATGGAAAGATATTGAATGCCTTGTTTATTTTCCATCCATCGTTTATAATCCATGCAGGCATTTACATAGCGGCTGTCATAATAAGAAAAATTGTTCAGTTTAAATTCAAACAACAAAGTATCATCCATATATAATGCGGCACGATAAACTCCATAATGAAATGGCGAAATGTTGCTTTTATCTTTCATGCGAATGCCAAGCGTTATTATTGGTGATCCAACTTTTGCAACGCCATTTTTTGTTGTGTATGCATTATTTTTTTGAATGATGGAAATTGGTTGCGGCGAAAGCGAATAAATACTATAACGCCTGTCGTACCAATACAAGCCATAAATCGAAGGCGCAATATTATCGGACACATTTAATCCAAATAATAACGGGTTTAAATTATTACCTGTTTTTGTATCGCGAATTTCAAAATGCAAATGCGGGCCTTGCGAGCCGCCGGTATTGCCGCTGTTTGCAATAAATTGCCCTTTACTTACGGCAAACATATTCGCAGGCAAATCAAAATCCTGCTCCCATTTTCCATCTGTATATTGTTTGTTTTCAAGATATTTTTCAAGTGCATCATAAAAAGAATTTAAGTGCCCGTACACTGTTGTATAACCATTTGGATGCTTAATATAGATTGCTCTTCCATAACCATATTTTTCAATTTTAATATGGCTGATATATCCGTCAGCCACCGCAAAAACCGGAAGATTTTCTCTCGATTGTGTGCGAATATCCAAACCCATGTGAAAATGATCTGGCCTTAATTCACCAAAATTTGAAGCAAGCTGTATAGGAATATTTAGCGGGTCTCTGAAATAATGTTGCGGGTAGTTTTGCTGCGCCTGCACAAAAAAACTTTTAGCAACAAAAAATAAAATAAATATAGAAGATGAATGTATGCGCATGAATTGGCTCAAAAATAATACATGCGTTTTTAAGGCCACCATGCTTAAGTTTTTATTATGATGCAATGCTGATATTTTTGCATTGCAATTATGAAAGATTTTTTACAACAAATATGGTGGCATAATTCTGTGCAGATGTATGCAACAGTGCTTGGTGAACTGATTGCATTATCGATCATTTATAAACTGCTGAAAAAGTATTTAATTGTATTAATCAGAAAATTTACCGGCCGTACAACGTCTGAACTTAAAGATGCAATTATTACCGGCGCAGAAAAATTTATACTTCCTTTTATTTTGCTCACCGTTGCTTATGCAATAATTGAACAGCTAATTTTTACAACGCACGTAGAGCATATTTTAAAAGTGGTTATTGCTGTAATTACTGCTTATTATTTTGTACGTTTTATTAATCATGTAATTCATTTATCTGTGTTGTTGTATATGCAGCGTAAAGATGAAGCACCGGAACGTATAACACATCTCAGCGGCATTTTAATTGTTATAAAAGCCCTGGTTTGGATTGCAGGCATTTTAATGCTTATCGAAAATCTTGGCTATAATATTACCACCATTGTTACAGGCCTTGGCATTGGTGGTATTGCCATTGCGCTTGCTGCACAAAATATTCTTACCGATCTCTTTAGCTATTTTGTAATATTTTTTGATAAGCCTTTTGAAATTGGCGACGTTATTTCTGTAAATAATATTACAGGAACTGTGGAACGCATCGGCATAAAAACTTCGCACATAAGAGTTGTAACGGGCGAACAATTAATTATGCCGAATACAGAACTTGTAAAATCAACCATAAAAAATATTAAACGGCTGCAACGCAGAGGTGTAATTTTTAAAATGAATGTGCGTTACGATACGGACAATAATAAATTGAAAGACCTTCCGCAAATTATAGAAAGCATTATAAAAAAACAGGAACAGGCAACTTTTGAAAGATGCCATCTTATTGCATTTGCTGATTTTAGTATTACGTTTGAAACGCTCTATTTTATTAATTCTTCTGATTACACATTGTTTCTTAACACACAACAAAATATCTATTTAGAAATATTAGATGCCTTTGCAGAAAAAGGAATTGATTTTGCTTTTCCGGGTCAAACATTTATTTTGCAGCATCCGGCTGATGCGAATAAAGCCAATAAGATAGTTTGATTTATTACTTTTCATCATTCAAAAAATACGTCAAAAATGGAAAATGATCAAGTTAACAAAAATTCATCCCGCAGAAATTTTATTAGAAATACTGCTGCTGCAGCCGCAGGATTTTATATTGTTCCGCGCCATGTGTTGGGCAGAGGTTACATAGCACCAAGCGATAAATTAAATATCGGTGCAATTGGAGCAGGCGGAAAAGGTGGCGATGACATTAATCATTTTTTTGAAAGCGGCAAGGCAAACATTGCTGTGTTGTGTGATGTGGATGACAGGAGTTCGGCAGAAAGCAGGAAAAAGTTTCCCAATGCAAAATATTATAAAGATTATCGTGAAATGCTTGATAAAGAGCATAAGAATATTGATGCATGTAATGTATCTATTCCAGATCATAATCATGCAGTGGCTGCAATGGCTGCAATGCAATTAGGTAAACATGTGTACGTACAAAAACCTTTAACGCACGATATTTATGAAGCACGCACGCTTACCAAAGCAGCGCATCAATATAAAGTGGTTACACAAATGGGCAACCAGGGCGCAAGTGGTGATGGTGTAAGGCAGTTAATTGATTGGTACAAAGCGGGGGTTGTTGGCGATATACATACGATTTATTGTTTTACTGACAGGCCTGTTTGGCCGCAGGGAATTGAACGCGGACCAGCGAAACCTGTACCGCCAGAACTTGACTGGAATTTATGGTTAGGCACTGCACCACAAAAAGATTATATAGACAACCTGGTACCGTTTAACTGGCGTGGCATGTGGGATTATGGCACCGGCGCTTTGGGCGATATGGCTTGCCATATTATGCAACCCGGTTTTGCCGTGCTTGATCTTGGTTATCCAACGGCTGCAGAATGCAGTGTTTCTACCAGATATATTGCCAACTGGCAGAAAGCATATTTTCCTGATAGTGGCCCGGTTTCATCACACATCATTCTTACATTTAAACAAAAAGATAATAAGCCCGATTTAAAATTGCATTGGATGGATGGCGGCATACAACCTGAACGCCCTGCAGAATTATTGCCTAATGAATTAATGGGCGATGGCGGCAACGGAATAATATTTATTGGTACAAAGGGAAGCATGATGGCTGGTACTTATGGCATCAATCCGCAATTATTGCCAACGTCTAAAACAGCTATCACTATAGTTCCCCAAACAATTGCACGTGTGCCTAATGGTGATGATGGCCATTATGGTGCATGGATTGAAGCAGCAATGGCTGGTTATGGAAGCAAAGAAGCAGATAATTTA
>JBDUEO010000160.1:0-7239 GCA_040002335.1 Parafilimonas sp.
TCATGGACAGGATGGCTTATGAAAAGGGAAAGGGCTTCTCTGTTCGTTGCGTTAAAAATTAAATATTTCTCTCATGTCTCAGGTACTGTGTTTCTGTATTTCAAATGCATTCTTTGTGAAATGATGCCGCCATATAACGTTGTGCAGTTTGTCTTCTTTTACTCTGTATTGTTTAGGCTTCATGGCAGCTCGCTTAATAATAACTACTATTTGCTAAGTTAAACCCTTAACTAAATCGCGTTTTCCGTTTGATATAATATTGTTGATTGATTTGCCGGTATAGCTGAATGCAATGATTGCATGAACATGATTTGGTATAATAACATAACCAATAATGTAATGATGCAGTTCTTTTAAATAAACGAACCAGCTATAGACAACATCATTGGCATTACATATTTTCAATTACGGAAGTCAGTTGGTACAAGTTACAACCGAAGAATAGCACTTTGCTTTGCGTTTATACTGAAGTTCAATTTCTTATTGTATTTATGAAGGCTAAATAAAAGTTACAAACTTTAATATAGATGCGGCGAAGTTGCAAACTTTCCCCAAGATACCTGAGCACTTCGCAGAACTGGGCAGATTAGGGTGGCTGGATTTATCCAATTCTTTTTAAAAGATGACTTACAATTGTATCAACAACATTTTTCCAATCTTTTTTCGAAGCTTTGCTTTTACTGTCAGTTCATGCCTTTCATCGCCTAAAGTGATAAAACATTTGCGTTTACACTCTACTGCGAGTGAGGATTGAAGCAGGAGCAATTTATAGCTATTGTATTATCCGCCATGGCTACAGAAAGAAAAACAAAAGACTATTCTGGCTACGCCAAAAACAGTAAACGTGTGCTTTTCATTCTATGAGAAGCTAAATGCTTTTATTGAAACCACATTGCTTGCTGGGGAGGGGGAGGGCTATGTTTAGATACAAAGTTTTTAAAATCTATGCCGTTATCACGTAACTCGAATGTATTAGGGTCTGAAAATAATCCGTATGCGGGTATGGTACCATTTTTATCTATTTCGTCACCACTGCGCCATATTATCATTTGAACATTAGCCTTTAGAGCACTTCTTAAAACACTTTCCAGCAAGTCTCCGGATAAATTAATTTGCCCCATTTCATTAGAAATAATATGCAGTGAATCCCTGGATGTTCTTTGTCTTAACCAATCCGTCAGCGTGGTAAGAATATATGATGAATCAAATGTTATAGCGTAGATAGTTGCAGTATCATGTGATTTGCGGTATAACGATGGCGCATAGTAATGAAAATTGACGTAGAAGTTTTGATAAGTAATTTTCGCAAGTCCTGTAATCACCGAATCCAAAAAATTAATATCAACCCAAAAGTGGGAGGCAGGGTTTTGAAGCTGCGTAATCGTTGCTTGAGGAATGCACATGCCGGCAAACTTGTTAGCTTTATCCCACAACCGTGCATCCATTTTGTTTACATATAATAACATCTTAAGTTCTTCGAAAGTAAGCCCGCCATCTGAAATATTTAAGTTGTATTTTTTAGCTACTGTTATGGCTGCATTTAACTGATTAATATAATCTTGTGCAGAGCCTAAATTATGATGCTCATTCTCTTCTTCGTTACAGATAACAACCCATAAGTGTAAAGAAGGATCTGGCGGTAAATTATTTTTTATAAAAGATTCGAGCGCCGTTTTGTAACGGCTTGTATCAGTTAAAAACGTATCCTGGGCATTATTCTCCCATTTAAGTGTTGCAATAACATTCATTCCCGAATCGTAGTATTTCTTTAAAATAGGCTTACCCTTATAATCATCCAAACTAAATGCAGCCGGGCGTATCCAGTTAACACCTACTGCCCTTCCTGCTCCTATTTGATTACTACACTCGCAGATAATACCGAATTGCGTTTGTGATTTTGCCACGCAAGCGAAAAAAACCGATAAGAGTAAAAAAATTTTCATTGTTAAAAATAAGAAAGATATGGTCAACAACAAGAAATTTAGACATCACAATTTATTTTTAACCGGAATGTCCCTGCCTGCACTCATTGCTTTTTGAGGCGACATTTCTAAGAAGGGAATTACGCTGCCACTCTTTGTAAAATAGCTTTACAGGGTATGAATGAAGTTACTTTTACCATATGCTTTTTATGAAGCGGTATAGAGAAATAGTCTCCGGGAACCAGATGGTGTATTTCAGTACCAATGATAATATCGCAGGAGCCATCTACAATAAGAAAGCGTTCATATTCTTTGTCATGTACTTCTTGTGGCGCATAATTTTTAATACACACAATCGTGGTAACCACATCGGGTGTATAGCCAATAATTCTTACAAAAATGTCATCAGCAGTTGGTGAGATCAAGTCGCTTCTGTTCAGCCAGTCTGCAAAATCTTCTATCGTGGATTGCGGATGTAACAAGGGAGGCTCAACTACAGGCTCACCGTTTTTTATCCGTTCAGAATAATCTATGGTTGCCATTAAAAAAGGCTTTATCAGTGGGTCTGGCTGTATAGCATTCTGCATTATAAATTTTTCAAAAGCGATGCCGGCTGCCTCTATTTCCTGCCTTATAACAGGGTCCGCCGCTGCCAGTCGTTCTACTTCCGCGGATTCTTCTGCATTGGTTATACCCAATACATATTGCTCTAAAATACCTGATTGTATAAATTCCCGCGTGGTCATGTTGTTATATTTTTTTTCTGCAACCCTTTTATTTTCATTCTAAAATTTATTATTACCTGTTCAACAGAAATTTTTAATACAGCAGCAGCTTCAGCATAACTTAACCCTTTATAAAACACCAAATCAAAAGCTGAAACATTTTCTAAAACTTTTTATTCTCCCCTGCTGCGCTGCTTGCAAAGGTTAGTTTAACTGCGTCAAAAGCTGATTGCCTGGCAATATTGATGAGCCACATAAAAAGAGAAGTATCGCGTTCATATACTTGGGTTGCTTCTCTCCAGGCTTTTATAAATGTGCGGGTCAATGTTTCTTCTGCAAGTTTTTGATTACCCGTTATACGAAAAATAACTCCGTATAATGCAGGTGAGTATTTATCATATAATTTTCCCAGCAATTGCTGGTTACCGGTCGTTACTGCAGCTACCCATTGTTCGCATTCCTCTGCCCTTTCAACACTGCACAACATATTGGAAAATTTTTGCTAAGATAATTGCTTAATTTAAACATTCCTTTCAAAGCTGCTAAGGCTACAAAATAACGATTTAAAAATTTCTTGTTTATGGTTTTATACTACGCCAAACAAACTAAAAGATTTTGTATTCTACGCCGGGCTGGGAGAATCCGGCGGTGCAAAAACGGTTTTCAGTAACACGGTTTACAATTCCGGTATAGCGGAAATGAATTCCGGTACTACGATTTGTAGTTTCGGTAGAGCGAAAATGATTTTTGGTACTACGGTTTATGATTTCGGTACTTTGATTTGTTGTTGGGATGAGGTCTATTCTTTATTCAGTTTCAAAGTCCTTGATTTATTTTGTTCATCAGTTATCGTAATAAAATAATTTCCTGCTGCATAGTTGCTAATGTTTAACTGCAGCATGTTTTTATTTTTATCTGCAACACCTGTTTTTGTTTGCAGCACATTGCCGTTAATATCTGTAAGTTTTATTGTATAATTTCCTGCTGCGATAAAGGAAATAGTTACGACATCTTTTGCAGCGTTTGGATACACAGAAAATCTATTTTTATTGGTTGATTGTAGTGAAGAAATATTTGTTTGTTGAATAGCTGATGAACTAATAGTTACTGTATCACTATTTAAAGTAAGTTCTGTTGCAATGGAGTTTGTTACTTCAACATTATACGCGCCGCTTGTTGTTGGTGTAAAAGTTGAATCTCCTTTTATAGTTGCAGCAAGGCTTCCATTGTTATACCATTTGTATGTATTGTTGCTGAGTGTGCCGCCGGCATAAACAGAAAGTGTGTTGTTGGTTTGATGAATATTTATCTTTCTTTCAATGCTGTATAAAAACAATTTAAAATTGTGTTGTGCAAGTGTTTCAATGCCATCAAACGTAAAAAAATTATTGTGCACATTTAATTTCTTCAGGTTATGTAAAGCAGTAAAAAAAGTTGGTACAACACCACTTAATAAATTATCAGCCAGGTTTATTCTGCGCAGGTTTTTAAGGTTACTAAAAGAAGCTGGAATTTCCCCGCTTAATTTATTGTGCCCTAAAAATAAATGTTTGAGGTTGGCAAGGTTTCCTAATTGTGATGGAATGTTGCCACTTAATTTATTATGCTTTAAGTTAAGCGTGTTTAAATATGGTAGCTTACCAAACCAAGAAGGTATAATGCCGCTTAATTGGTTACTGTCTAAGTATAAATTGTAAAGATTAAAAAAATTGCCTAATTCCTTCGGAATACTTCCGCTTAATTGATTATTGGATAAATCTAAATAATTAAGACCTGTGAGATTGCCTAATTCCGATGGTATGCTGCCGCTTAATTGATTAGCGCTTAAGTTTAATTCATGAAGATGAAATGTGAGATTACCTAATTCCGGTGGAATTTTGCCGCTTAATTGATTATTGTCTAAGCGTAAAGTCTGGAGGTTTGTAAGATTTCCTAATTCCGGTGGAATGCTGCCGCTTAATTTATTATTGCTTAAGTATAAGTCATAGAGGTTGGTAAGCTTACCTAATTCCGCCGGAATGCTGCCGCTTAATTGATTGTTGTTTAAGTATAAATAATTGAGTTTTGTGAGATTTCCTAATTCCGGCGGAATGCTGCCGCTTAATTGATTATTGTCTAAGATTAAATTATTAAGATTTTTAAGATTACCAAATTCCGGCGGAATACTTCCGCTTAATTGATTATAGCTTAAATTTAAGGAACCGACATATGAACCAAGTGAACCAAGATTAATAAGATTGCCTAATTCCGGCGGAATGCTGCCGCTTAATTGATTATTGCTTAAATTTAAATCATAACTTAATTTTTTGAGATTGCCTAATTCCGGCGGAATGCTGCCGCTTAATTGATTATTGTTTAAATCTAAAGTATTGTATAATTTTAAGAGATTTCCTATTTCCGGCGGAATGCTGCCGCTTAATTGATTATTGCTTAAACTTAAATCTTCAAGATAAGTAAGATTACCTAAAGACGAAGGGATGCTTCCGCTTAACTGATTATTGTTTAAGTATAACCCTTGAAGATTTAGGAGATTTCCTATTTCTGGCGGAATGTTACCGCTTAATTGATTACCGTATAAATATAAATACTGCAGATTAGTAAGATTGCCTATTTCCGGTGGAATGCTGCCGGTTAACTGATTATTGTTTAAATATAAAGCCTGCAGATTAGTAAGATTGCCTAATTCAGGCGGAATACTTCCGATTAAATTATTATAATTTAGGTTCAAGCTTTTTACTCTGTTATCTTTTACACTAACGCCATACCACGTAACCACTGGCTTAGAAGTTAACCAGTTCGTATGATTCGTCCAATGCGGTCCGTCTGTACTGTTATACAGGGCAACCAGTGCAAGCGAATCATTTACATCAACCTGGGCTTTTGTTGTGTTTGCATTAAGCAATAAAATTGCTGTTGAGAGCAATAGATAAGTGTAATTTTTTTTCATGTAATAAGTTTTGAATAGTTAAGAAAGTTGAAGTTTAGATTATAAAATTTTGATTAAGGCAGTTATTCTTTATTAAGTTTTAAAGTCCTTGATTTATTCTGTTCATCAGTTATCGTAATAAAATAATTTCCTGCTGCATAGTTGCCAACATTTAACTGCAACATGTTTTTATTTTTATCTGCAACACCTGTTTTTGTTTGCAGAATATTTCCATTAATATCTGTAAGCTTTATAGTATAATTTCCTGCTGCGGTAAATGAAATAGTTACAAGACTTTTTGCAGGGTTTGGATACACAGAAAAATTATTTTTATTGTTTGATTGTATTGAAGAAATATTAGTTTGTTGAATGCCTGATGAACTAATAGTTATTGTATCACTATACAAAGTAAGCTCCGTTGCAATGGAGTTTGTTACTTCAACATTATACGCGCCGCTTGCAGTTGGTGTAAATGTTGAATCGCCATTTAATGTTGAAACCAATGCTCCATCTTTATACCATTTATAACTATTCTTGCTAAGCGTGCCGCCGGCATAAACAGAAAGCATGTTGCTGTTTTGATGAAGTTCTATTTTCTTTTGCGAAGCATATTTTAAGGTATTTATACCGCTGCTTACCAGGGTTTCCATTCCATCAAATGTGTAAAAGTTATTTGTGATTTTTAAATAATTCAGCTTAGGTAAATCTGAAAGAAATGAAGGTACTGTGCCTGTAAACTTGTTGCCGCCTATTACCAATTTTTGTAAATTATTAAGTTTACTAAATGAAGAAGGAATTTCACCTTTTAAATGGTTTTGAGATAAAATTAAATTTCTAAGTTGTTTAATATTGCCCAATTCTGCCGGTATACTGCCCGTTAATTGGTTATTATCTATCCGCAAATATTCAAGCTGTTTCAGATTGCCCAATTCTACCGGTATACTGCCCGTTAATTGATTATGACTTAAATTCAAATCAATTAAATTATACAGCTTGTTTAATTCCTTAGGAATGCTGCCGCTTAATTGATTATTACTTAAATTTAAGTGACCGCCAATGCCATATAAACCAAGACTTATAAGATTACCTAATTCCGATGGAATGCTTCCGCTTAATTGATTATGTTCTAAGTATAAATCCTTGAGATTGGTAAGATTACCTAATTCCGATGGAATGCTTCCGCTTAATTGATTATTGTTTAAATACAAACCATAGTAGAGGTATGTGAGATTACCTAACTCAGGGGGAATGGTGCCGCTTAATTGATTATTGTTTAAGTATAAATCCCAGAGATTATTAGTAAGATTGCCTAATTCCGGTGGAATGCTGCCGCTTAATTGGTTATTGTTTAAGTATAAACCATGGAGCGTAGTAAGTTTATCCAATTCTGGTGGGATGCTGCCGCTTAATTTATTATTGTTTAAGTTTAAATATTGAAGTTGTCTCAAAGAGCCAATGGAAGAGGGTATCTCCCCACTTAAAATATTCCAGCTTAAGTCTAAAGAGTTAAGCCATTTTTTAAGCTTGCCAATGGAAGAGGGTATTGCTCCGCTTAATTTATTGTAGCTTAAATTTAAAGTTTGCAGCTTGGCAAAATTGCCAATTGAAGAGGGTATTGCTCCACTTAACTGATTATTTTCTAAATGAATAGTTATGTTTTGCCTCG
>JBDUEO010000161.1:0-7185 GCA_040002335.1 Parafilimonas sp.
AAATCGTACCCGCGTATTGTGGGCGAAACAGGCGGAAAAGATTTTGTGATGGTGCATCCATCTGCTGATGTTGATGTAACTGTTACTGCTTTGGCAAGAGGTGCATTTGAATACCAGGGACAAAAATGTTCGGCTGCATCAAGAGCGTATTTACCTTCCAATATTGCTGATGAAATAAAAGATAAATTAAAAGCTGAATTGAAAACAATGAAGATGGGAAGTGTTGAAGATTTCAGCAATTTTATTAATGCTGTTATTGATGAAAAATCATTTGATAATATTACACGATACATTGATAACGCAAATACAGATCCTGATGCAGAAATTATTGCCGGAGGTAATTATGATAAAAGCAAAGGCTATTTTATTCAGCCAACTGTAATAGAAACAAAAGACCCAAAATATGTTTCAATATGCGAAGAAATTTTTGGGCCGGTACTTACTATTTATGTGTATGATGAAAATAAATTTGAAGAAACAATTGATATAGCAAACACAACTTCACCTTATGCATTAACCGGAAGCATTATTGCCAGAGACAGAAATGCAATTGTATATGCAACAGAAAAATTAAGATATGCAGCCGGTAATTTTTATGTGAACGATAAACCTACGGGCGCTGTAGTTGGTCAGCAACCTTTTGGTGGTGCAAGAGCAAGTGGTACCAACGATAAAGCAGGAAGTATGTTGAATTTGTATCGCTGGTTAAGTGCAAGAACAATTAAAGAAACTTTTAATCCGCCAACAGATTATAGATATGCTTTTTTGAATCAGGAATAATTAAGCAAACAGTTTTTCTATTTGTTTCAATTGCAATTTATTTTTATTGATTGTTACACTCACACAAAATTTAAATATCAAACAATATTATGCAGATAGAAATTATTGTGGTTGTTTTAATTTAAAATATTTATTGATCCTGATCCATTGAAGATGCCTGGGTCGCGGTTATCTGCCATTGTCCTTTTACTTTTTCAAGCACATCTGTAAAACGGTATTTATTTGAATAAACACCAGCATCGTTTTTGCCGGTTTCCAATTCAACACCGGTTACAATTGCAATAGTGCCTTTAATTTTTACCTGCATATCCGTTACCACCACACTATTTATGTTTGTTACAGCCTGCATTAATTGTTGTTTATTTATAAGTTCCCCTTTTGCTGTAATTACACTTACATCATCTGCGAAAACTGTATTTAAAAAAACAACATTGTGTTTTGTAAAAGCATCTGCTGTGCTTTTTTCTGTAGCTAAAACATTAGCTTTTTCATCATTCTGACTATATGCAGCTACGCTGATAAGCGATGCCGCCATAAAAATAAATACATACTTTCTCATCAGTCAAATATCAATAAAAATGAATTGAGAATAATAACACAGATAGTTAAAAATCTCTATCAATTTATTAATATAAAATTTAATTGATTAAGGCTAAACACAATTGATTTCTCTTAGGAATTATAATTTTAAAACGGTTTTACTAAGTTATCTAGTATATTATAAAATTTTTCAAATAAAAGGTTATTTGCTTGTCCCTGAAAGACTTTAAATGTGAAAAACTTTTAATTGTATATACAATAACCAATTTACTTATACAATATATGTTTGATGAAAGAATTTTATTAAATTTCTTTACAAGCTTCCACAAAAAAATACCCTGGTATTGCAGGGCATTTTTTAAACACTTTTACTTACTTATATAATGCAGCACTTTATTTTGCTGAAGCATTAAATTTATTTCGGATGATGTTTAATGCAGCACCAGCTTTAAACCATTCTATCTGTTGTTCATTGTAGGTATGATTTACTTCAATGATTTCCGATTCATCATTGCTATGATGCAACACCACGTGAAGCGGAATATTTGGAGCAAATTCTTTTAAACCTATAATATCAAACGTATCATCTTCCTGCACTTTATCATAATCATCTTTATCAGCGAATGTTAACCCAAGCATTCCCTGTTTCTTTAAATTGGTTTCATGAATGCGTGCAAAACTTTTTACAATAATAGCTCTTACGCCAAGAAATCTTGGTTCCATAGCTGCGTGTTCACGGGAACTTCCTTCACCATAATTTTCATCACCCACTACAATTGTTCCTATACCTGCGGCTTTGTATGCGCGTTGCGTTGCGGGAACAGAACCATATTCTCCGGTCAGTTCATTCTTTACTGAATCTGTTTGATTATTAAAATAATTAATAGCACCAATTAAAAGATTGTTTGAAATATTATCAAGATGGCCGCGATATTTTAACCATGGACCAGCCATAGAAATATGATCTGTTGTACATTTTCCTTTTGCTTTTATAAGCAGCTTTAAGCTTTTAATATCTGTTCCTTCCCATGCAGCAAAAGGTGCGAGTAATTGTAAGCGCGAAGAATTTGGATCAACAACAACCTGTATATTACTGCCATCTTCAGCCGGTGCCTGAAAACCCGGATCATCAACTGCAAAACCTTTTGGCGGCAGTTCATAGCCATGTGGCTCACTCAGTTTTACATCTTCGCCTTTATTATTTTTTAAAGTATCCGTCAAAGGGTTAAATGCAATAGTGCCTGCCATCGCCATTGCGGTTACCACTTCCGGCGATGCCACAAATGCATGGGTTGACGCAAGCCCGTCATTACGCTTTGCAAAGTTTCTGTTGAATGATGTAATGATTGTATTCTTGCGTTGCGGATCATCAATATGTCTTGCCCACTGTCCAATACAAGGACCGCAGGCATTTGCTAAAACTATGCCGCCTACACTTTCAAAATCATTTATAAAACCATCTCTTTCAATTGTAAACCGAACTTGCTCAGAGCCTGGAGTTATGGTGAATTCACTGTTTGTTTTTAAACCCTTGCTTACAGCATCTTTTACAATAGAAGCAGAACGGCTGATATCTTCATAAGACGAGTTGGTACAACTTCCAATTAAAGCAACTTCTAATGTTGAAGGCCAGCCATTTTTTTCAACAGCCTCTTTCATTTTTGAAATTGGCGTTGCAAGGTCAGGCGTAAATGGCCCATTTACATAAGGTTCAAGTTCACTTAAATTTAATTCAAGCACCTGGTCGTAATATTTTTCAGGAGATTCATACACTTCAGCATCAGGACGCAAATGTTCTTTTATTTCGTTTGCAAGCTTTGCAACGTCTTCCCTTGCGGTAGATTTAAGATAAGCGGCCATTTTATCATCATAAGTAAACAAGGAACAAGTAGCGCCTATTTCTGCGCCCATATTACAAATAGTTCCTTTGCCGGTTGCACTTAAACTATCTGCACCATCACCGAAGTATTCTACAATAGCACCGGTTCCACCTTTTACTGTTAACTGGCCTGCAACCCAAAGAATAATATCTTTCGCACTTGTCCATCCGCTTAATTTGCCGGTTAGTTTTATACCAATTAATTTAGGCCATTTTAATTCCCATGGCAAACCAGCCATCACATCGCAGGCATCTGCACCGCCAACGCCAATGGCAATCATTGCAAGGCCTCCGGCATTTGGTGTGTGACTGTCTGTTCCTATCATCATACCACCAGGGAAAGCATAATTTTCTAACACAACCTGGTGAATAATTCCCGCACCGGGTTTCCAAAAGCCAATTCCATATTTATCAGAAACTGATGCAAGAAAATCATACACTTCTTTATTTACGTTCAGCGCAACTGCAAGATCTTCTTTAGCGCCAACTTTTGCCTGAATTAAATGATCGCAATGAACAGTTGAATGCACGGCAACTTTTGGCCTGCCTGCCTGCATAAATTGTAATAAAGCCATTTGGGCAGTAGCATCCTGCATGGCTACACGATCGGGAGAGAAATTTACATAGTTTTTACCACGTTCAAAAATTGCCGGCATTTGCTCAGCAAAAAGATGAGCATATAAAATTTTTTCTGCTAATGTTAGCGGACGACCAAGTAACTTACGTGCAGTAGAAATTTTCGAAGGCATTTCACTGTACACTTTTTTAATCATTTCTATATCAAAAGCCATTTTATTATTTTTTTTAAATGATGTTTAAAAAAATTGAAGCAGGTATAATATAATTAATTGTAAGAACTATTGCAAATTTACATGTGAATAATTTAAAATGAAAACGAACACGGCAAAAAGAAGATTAATAAATGTAATACAAGAAATATTTTTTTAAATTGCATTCATGTATAAACTAAAGCAGCTTATAGAGTGGCGGGTTTTTGGAGTTTGTGAACCTTTAGGGGAAAAACTTGGAATATCAACAAGCCGCATAAGAATGTGGTTTATTTATATTTCTTTTCTTACAATGGGTTCGCCTTTAATTATTTACATGGTTATGGCGTTTTGGCTTAACATTAAAAAATATATTCTTTCTGCGAAGCGTAATCCGTTTAAATACCTATAAAAAAGCTGCCATTGATTAAAATAGAATATACTCACACAACATATAACGAGCTTTTTCAAACCATATCAAAGCAGCTACATTTAAAAGTAAAAGATAATGTAGGCACTGTTCAGCCCTCATTAGGCGAGGGGTTTATTCAGCTAATAACGCTGTATAATGGTTTAGAAATAATGATATTTGATTACCAGCTTAATGAAGATGTTTTATATCACCGTAAAAAATCTACCCGTGATATTTACATTATGCGCATTGATGATACGTCAGACCAGAAAGACGAAGTGAAGTCGGCATTATTTTTTTCTCATATTAGCAAGGAGTTATACTATATGACGCCTGCCAACAGCCGTTCCAAAAATATCTATTTATCTTTTACAAAAGAATGGCTGTTTGAGCTTTTGGTGAATGAGCCACAGGGTGAATTATTATTTACCAATGTTTTAATGAAAGCTCCAATGTATTACTATGAAGTTATTGATTCGGAATACCGCAGGCTAATGCAGGAAATTATGCAGGCAAAAGACGACAGCTCGTTGGGCAAGCTTAAAATGTATAATCGTGTAATGGTTGTGATTGAACGTTTTTTTGTAAGATACTACCGCAAGATTTCTGACGCGCATCCGCATTTTAAAATTTCATCTGATGAAATGCAGCGGCTAAAAACCGTAGAGTCAGAAATTTTAAAAGACTTTTCTTATACACCGCCAAATATAAACCAGCTTTCACGCATGGCAGCTATGAGCCCATCTAAACTAAAGCTTGTGTTTAAAGAAGTTTTTGGTATGCCGGTTTATCAATATTATCAAAAGCATCGCCTGCAAAAAGGAAAGGCAATGCTTATTACAAGAAAATATACCATTAAACAAGTAGCCGGAGAGCTTGGGTATATACACGTAAAAGATTTTAGCAGAGCATTTCAAAAACATTTTGATCAATTACCTGAAGAAATTATTAATTAGAAATTTTGTACGTAGAATATAACCCATACAACACAAGAAATATTTTGCAGGCAATGGCAAATAGCTGTGGTGCCCGCATTAAAGGCAACAGCTTTTCAATTCCACCGCAATTTGGAGAAGGTGAAATGCGCACATTTAATTTTAATTCAGGTATTTCTGCATTAATATCTGAAATGCGTATGAAGGAACCGGTAATTATAACAAGGCATCAGCATTCAAACATGCAAAATTTTATTTTGTTATTTCATGAGCAGCTTGAAAAACATGATAAACAAGAACAGCAAAAAAATTTCGCTGAACCGGCAGCACTTACAAGAAACCAGGTTCGCTTATCATCATCTTTAATAACTACAGAAGATGAAATTGTACCTTTTAATAAAATAAGAAGTGTTATTATTATTTTCAATAAATCTGTGCTTCTAAATTTTCTTGATTACGAAATGGTTGAAAAGTTTACAAATATTTACTTCTCATTTTATCTTAAAAAAAATTACGTATCCCCTGTAGATGCAGATTACAGGGTTATTTTGCAGGAATTGCACCATGAAGTAGGTACACATCCCTTAGTAAATATTTTTACAGAAAACCGGATTTTATTATTGCTGGAAAAGTTTCTAAGCGATTTCTTAGTTCGCGATAAACATTCAGGAAAATGGTTGCAGTTTAAAGAAGAAGAAATTGCACAGCTTGTAAAAGCAGAAACTACATTACTTGAAGATTTCAGCAAAACACCGCTTACAATAAATCAACTTTCAAGATTGTGTACAATGAGCCCTACAAAGTTTAAAAATGATTTTAAAGCTTTATATGGATTGCCCGTTTACGAATATTATCAGCAGCACCGTATGGCTTATGCACGCGCACTTATACAAGAAGGCGAGTATGCTATAAAAGAAGTGGGAATTATGGTTGGATACAGTAATCTCGGTCATTTTGCAGCGGCATTTAAAAAAGAGTTTGCTATGCTGCCAAGTGAGTGGATGCATGCAAACCGTATTCATCCGGATATAAATACAAATAATGATGAACCTCCATCATTAGCTTTTTAAAGCTTTTCTAATTTGCACAAGCTGTTCAAGTAAATTTTCAATTAAAGATAATTGCAACATGTTTGCTCCGTCACTTTTTGCAACTGCCGGATTTGGATGTGTTTCAATAAAAATTCCATCTGCACCTGCAGCAATAGCGGCTTTTGCAATAGTGCTAATTAATTGGGGGTTGCCACCCGTTATTCCACTTGTTTGATTTGGTTGTTGCAAGCTATGCGTACAATCCATTATAACCGGCACACAGTGTTCCTGCATCCATGGAATGTTTCGGTAATCAACCACCAAATCCTGGTAACCAAAAGTTGTACCTCTTTCTGTTAGCATAATTTTATCATTACCTGTAGATTTAATTTTTTCTACAGCAAATTTCATTGCAGGTCCGCTTAAAAATTGACCTTTTTTTACATTTACAATTTTGTTGGTTTCGCCGGCAGCAAGCAGTAAATCTGTTTGCCTGCATAAAAATGCAGGAATTTGTAGTACATCAATATAATTTGCTGCAATATCTGTTTCATCATGCGCATGTACATCGCTGGTTACAGGCAAACCAAAATGCTTTCCTGTTTTTTGTAACAAATGCAATGCATTGTCATCTCCAATTCCTGTAAATGAATTTGCACTTGTACGGTTTGCTTTTCTATAACTTGCTTTAAAAATATAAGGGATACCCAAGCGTTTACAAATTGAGTAAACTTTATCTGCAACTTCTAAAAGCAATGCTTCATTTTCTACAACGCACGGTCCCGCGATAAGAAAAAAGTTTTTATCATTGTATTGCTGATCTGCAAAAAGGTTCTGTAAG
>JBDUEO010000162.1:0-7172 GCA_040002335.1 Parafilimonas sp.
TGCCTTGCCACATAATGTTATTTACAAAACGTGTAACCAGTTTATCGTTATAACGGGCATCTGGCGCTAAGGGTAATTTTTTTGCTTGTGCTTTTCTCATCGTTAATAGAGATGATTATTAATTGTTATTTTTTAGCTTTTTCTTTCTTTGTTCCGTATTTAGAACGGCTTTGTTTACGGTCTTTTACACCGGCTGTATCAAGGCTTCCTCTTACAATATGATAACGAACTCCGGGTAAGTCTTTTACACGGCCACCGCGTATCAACACAATTGAATGCTCTTGTAAATTATGCCCTTCACCAGGGATATAAGCGATAACTTCAATTTTATTCGTTAAACGTACTTTGGCTACTTTACGCAAAGCTGAATTTGGCTTTTTAGGCGTAGTAGTATAAACCCTTGTACAAACACCGCGACGCTGTGGACAGGAATCGAGCGCTCTTGATTTGCTCTTTGACCTGATAATTTCACGGCCTTTTCTTACTAACTGTTGTATTGTAGGCATTTATAAACCTTTGATTTTTTTTGGACGGCAAAGGTAACTGCCTTCAAAGGAAATTCCAAAAATTTCAGAAAATCTGCTCAGAAATAAAAACCTAAATGATTTTAAACCCAAATTTGCCACTGATAAAAAAGTTTATATTTTAAGCATCCATGCATGTGTATCTTCTGTTTTACCAGACCTTATATCATTTAATTGTTGCTTCACTTTTGCAGCAACAGAAAATGTTGAAGTGTCAAATTTCATCACTACGTCTTTATACTTTAACTCTTTAACCAAAGCAATAATAGCAGCCGTTCCCATACCAAACACTTCATTTACGCTACCTTTTTTGTATTCATCTACAATTTCGTCAATACTTATTTTCCGTTCTTCAGTTTTAATGCTCATATCTTTTAAAATGGTAATTACACTATCTCTTGTTACACCATTTAAAATAGTGTCTTCAAGCATTGGTGTAACAAAAATGTTGTTTATAATAAAACCAATATTCATCATGCCCACTTCCTGCAACCATTTATGTTCAAAAGCATCCGTCCACAAAACCTGGTCATAACCTTCCTGTTTAGCTTTTGTAGAAGGCAGCATGCTTCCGCCGTAATTGCCTGCATTTTTTGAAAATCCAACACCTCCTGGTGCTGCGCGGGTATATTTTTCTTCTACTGCAATTTTCATTGGCGCAGTGTGATAAGGGCCGGTTGGACTTAGAATTATTAAGAATTTATACGTGTCAGATGGTTTTACGCCAATCATAGAATCAGTTGCAAACATTACCGGGCGTATGTACAATGAATGTTCTGGTTTTGAAGGAATCCAATTCTTATCAATTTCAATTAACTGGCGCAAACCTTCAATAAAAAGTTCTTCCGGTACTTCGGGCATATTCATGCGCTGCGCAGAAAGATTAAAACGCGTAAAATTATCGTAGGGGCGAAAGATGAATGCTTCATCATTTTCGTTTTTAAAGGCTTTTATACCTTCAAAAATAGCCTGGCCATAATGTAATGCAGAAGTTGATGGTTCCAGCAACAGCGGCTGGTAAGGTTTTATTTCTATATTTTTCCATTCACCATTTTCATAATCTGCTTCAAGCATGTGATCTGTAAAAAATTTTCCAAAAGGAATATTTTCCAAGCTGAGATCATTAAGTTTGCTTCTTTCTATTTTCGTTACATTAATATCTAATACATCCATCATACCTGTAAATTTACGCAAAGAAAATAAAAATCTTTTAGAAGAAATAACCGCTGATCGATACTTAACCAAACAATGAAAATATATTTATGGTTAATAATCTTTCATCAGCATAAAATATTGTATGAATGAACGAACAATTGCCCTCTTTTTTGCTGGCAGATCTATTCCCTGATTCTATTGTGCAAATTGATAGCGGCAACAATGTAAAACCCGCGTTGAAAGCTGATAATACGCAGCCTGGAAATTTTTATTTGGGAGATTTTAAAAAGAAAATTATCGTTTTGGTAAGCGATGAAACCAATACGCATATAAGCGATGAAAATTTGAGTTTTCTTAACGGCATTTTAGATGCATGCAAATTGAATCTGTCACACATTGCAATAATTAATTTTTATAATAACGCTATAAATTTTGCAAGGTTGAAAAAAGATATATTGCCTGAATTTTTAATATCGTTCGGTATAAAAGCGTTGCAAATTGAACTGCCTTTTACGCTGCCTGATTACCAGGTACAGGAACATAGCAAATGCAAAATAATAATTGCACCTGCATTAAACGAATTAAATCAGCAGACAGAAAATGCAAAAGCAGAAAAAATCAAATTGTGGAAAGGCCTTCAAAAAATGTTTGATCTGTAATGAAAAATAACACGCTTATTTTTGCAACAAATAATCAGCATAAAGTTGAAGAAATGCAATCTATTATTGGCGATAATTTCAGCATTATTACTTTAAAAGATGCCGGTATTGATATTGATATTCCTGAACCATATGATAGCCTTGAAGCTAATGCGTTAGAAAAATCTAAAACAATATTTCAACTTACAAAACAAAATTGTTTTGGTGATGATACAGGACTTGAGGTTAAAGCATTAAACGGTGAACCCGGCGTTAAGAGCGCAAGATATGCCGGGGATGAAAAAAATTTTGATGCCAACATTGATAAACTTTTAAATAAGCTTGGTGGAATTAAAGATCGCTCGGCACAATTCAAAACAATCATTTCATTAATGTGGAATGGCAAAGAACATTTATTTGAAGGTATTATAAAAGGTGAAATTATATATAAGCGAAAAGGCAAAAATGGTTTTGGTTACGATGCTGTTTTTGTTCCCGAAGACAGTAATAAAACATTTGGTGAAATGGAATTGAGCGAAAAAAATTTATACAGCCATCGCAGAAAAGCAATGGATAAAATGATTATGTTTTTAGAAAGGCAGTAGTTAATTTTTAAATTTTTGCAATGGTAAAAACTCAACTTCTTCGTAGTCATTTCCAGCAGTGGTTTTAATTCATTCACAAATTTCTTTGAAAACAATTTTCATCGTTCATTTCAAATAACAAAATATAATTGCTTGTTTTAGTAAAGCAATTTTTACGTTGTGAAATTATCATTCGCAACAATCTGCATTTTTATATTGCAAAATCAACAAGAGTAATCTGCTATGTTTGCATCATGGAGCGCATTAAAATAAATTTGCCGCAAACATTTAATTTTTCAACCAATATTACAATACGCATTACCGATTTAAACTATGGCGGCCATGTTGGTAACGATAGTTTTCTTTCACTTATTCATGAAGCACGGCAACAATTTTTGCAGCATTTTGGTTATTCAGAATTAAACATTGAAAATGCTTCTTTAATTATGGCAGATGCTTCAATTGAATTTAAAAAAGAATTGGGTTATGGCGATAGCGTAAAAATTTCTGTTGCAGCAAATGGTTTTGATAAATTTGGTTTTGATCTTTTTTATAAACTCGAAATAATAAATAATGAATCTTTGATACTTGCAGGCAAAGCAAAAACAGGAATGTTGTGTTACGATTATCAAAACAAAAAAATAATACCTGTGCCTGAAAAAGTGATAAGTGTTTTAAGCAATCAGTAAATAAAAAATTAAAATAGTATGGCATCAACAAAAATTACAGTTAACAATAATGGTTCTTTAAAAGTAGAAGGCGATTTTGAAATTGTTGACAGAAACGGAGCGGCTTACGACCTTGGCGGCCGCACAATAATTTCCATTTGCCGTTGCGGGCTTTCTGCCAATAAACCTTTTTGCGATGGATCGCATAAAGGGCATTTTGAACATGAAGCCATTGCGTTTGCATTGCCTCCCAAAAAGCAAGAGTAATATTGCATTAAATGCCTGCGTTTGTTTAGAAAAACAACTACCATCAATTTCAGTAATTTATAGTGTAGTTTAATTAAAGGCGCAGCAAAAATATTGTTGAGCATTTTCTTTCATTAAACTTATTGCTACTGATGAAGAAACTAAAATTGAGCTGCATTTTATTGTGCATAATTGTTGGTTGTCATGCACAGTTTAACGATACGGTGCAACATTACATTCGCTTTGCCTCAAGCGGGGTAATTAATAAAACCAACAACGCCAGTTCTTATGTACTAAATAATAACTTAAATTTTAATGCACAGCAAAAACATATAAATTATAATACTTCTTTTAACTGGATATATGGTGCGCAGCAAAAAAATCTTACCAATAATGATTTTAATGCCACCGGAAATGTTGACATCAATAAACGTCTTCATAAACTTTATTATTGGGGTTTGATCACCTTTGATAAAAGCTATTCACTCAATATAAATTATCGTTTGCAGGCAGGCGCAGGCCTTGCTTATAAAATTATTGACAGCCCTTATTTAAAAATAAATATCAGCGATGGGTTTCTTTACGAGAAAGGCAATTTAATTGATGCAGATATTGGCAAAAATGTTTATCAAACGCCGCGTAATTCATTTCGGTTAACGTATCACTGGACAATATATAAGCGGCTGCAACTTGATGGCTTGCAATTTTACCAGCCTTCTCTTTTATCAATTAAAGATTATATAATACAGTCTGATAACACCATTGCTGTTAAGCTCAATGAGTGGTTAAGTATTACAGGTTCGCTTGTATATAATGTAGTAAGCCAAACCAGGCGCAATAACTTATTGTTTACTTACGGCCTTACTGTTGAGAAATATTTTTAAACTTCAGCTTGTATATTATCAGCAACTAAACAGAGAAGATTCTTATCATTTAATTTATAGTTTCCAAAAAATGCTATCGCTACATTTGCTTATGCGAAAAATAGCAGTTGCAAAAGGCGATGGTATTGGCCCCGAAATAATGGAAGCTGTGCTTAAAATTTTTTACGAAGCAAAAGTTCCGTTAGAATATGTTACCGTTGAAATGGGTAAATGGGTTTTTGATAAAGGCTTTAATAATGGAATGACGCCCGAAGCAAAAAAAACCATTGAAACGTTAGGTATTTTGTTCAAAGGCCCTATGGAAACACCCAAAGGTAAAGGTGTAAAAAGCATTAATGTTACAGCGCGAAAAACATGGAACACGTATGCTAACATACGAACGTTTCAAACACTGCATGGTGTGGATACCGTGTTCAGCAAAGCAGGAATTCCGATTGATATAACCGTGGTACGTGAAAATATTGAAGATACGTATGGGGGTGTTGAACACATGCTCACGCATGATGTAGCATTAAGCCGAAGATTTATAACCAGGCCCGGAAGTTTGCAGGTAATTAAATATGCGTTTGAAATGGCGAAGAAAAGAAATGCACGCCGTATAACCTGCGCACACAAAGCAAACATCATGAAGATTACCGATGGTTTGTTTTTGGAAGTATTTCAGGAAGTGGCAAAAGATTATCCTGAATTGAAAGCTGATGATGTAATTGTTGATGATCTCTGCATGAAACTCGTTACGCGCCCCGATAATTTTGACGTGATCGTGCTTACCAATTTACAGGGCGATATTGTAAGCGATTTATGTGCGGGTTTGGTTGGTGGCCTTGGCTTTGCGCCTTCTGCAAACATCGGCGATTATATATGCATTTTTGAAGCGGTGCATGGAACCGCACCCGATATAGCAGGAAAAAATATTGCCAACCCAACAGCTTTATTATTAAGTGGTATTGGCATGTTGCGCCATCTTGGTTTTATGGAAAGTGCGGTAACAATTGAGAACGCATTATTATATACATTAGAGCAGGGCATTCATACGGGCGATTTTGGTGATAAATCAATTCCGGCTGTAAACACAACCGGGTTTACAAAAGCTATCATAGATAATTTTGGAAAGCAACCAGAGCAAGGCGCAAAAACTTTATTAAAAGATACACCTGTTACAGAAACGCATTTCAAGCTGGAAAAGAATTCGATGATGGAATCAAAAGAATCTGAAACAGAAAAGATCATTGGCGTAGATTTTTTTATTGAAAGCAACGAGCAGCCGGTTGCCATTGCAAACAAATGCCTGCGTCATGCCGGCGTAAAATTCAAGCTAATAAATATCAGCAATCGCGGTACGCAGGTTTGGCCAACAGGTTCCGTTTATACCAATCTCGTAAATCAATATAATGTACGTTTTGAAAGTATTGATGATACGCCTTTGAAGCAACAAGATGTGCTTGGTTTGTATGTAAGCCTAAGCGGTGATTTTAAAATTTGTTCATCAGAATTATTGTTGTTGCTGGGCGATAAACGTGCATATAGTTTGGCGCAGGGGCAGTAAGAAGTCTATGGTCAACGGTCCATAGTTTTTTTGTGTAACCGGCAGTTAATCGTTGTGGCATCGTTCCTTGTGTCACTCCCTTGTACTACATTTTTTCATGGGATCATTAGTGCACGTCACTGCGAGGAACGAAGCAGTTTGAATAATTGAATAAATTAAAATTATAAAGCATCCCGCAGTAATCATTTCATCAAAATATTATGGCTGATTTAAAGAACGATTTATTACTTCGCGCATTAAGAAAAGAAAAAGTTTCTCGTCCGCCGGTTTGGATGATGCGGCAGGCAGGAAGATATTTGCCGGATTATATTAAGCTGCGTAAAAAATATGATTTCTTCACACGCGTACAAACACCTCAATTAGCAACTGAAATAACCTTGCAACCTGTTCATCAAATTGGCGTTGATGCGGCCATTATTTTTTCAGATATATTGGTTATTCCACAAGCAATGGGTTTAGAAGTTTTGATGGAAGAAGGCAAAGGCCCGTCATTACCAAAAACAATAAAAACACAAAAAGATATTGATGCATTAAATACAGCTAACGCCGAACATCATTTAAAATATGTTTGCGATGCATTAAGCCTTACAAAAAAAGAACTGAATGGCACTGTTCCATTAATTGGTTTTGCCGGCGCGCCTTGGACAATTTTCTGTTACATGATTGAAGGCAAAGGCAGCAAAACCTGGGATAAAGCAAAACAGTTTGCATACACAGAAACAGAACTCACGCACCAGCTTTTAAAAAAAATAACAACTATTACAATTGATTATTTAAAAGCTCAAATAAAAGCCGGCGCAGATTGCGTGCAGGTTTTTGATAGCTGGGCCGGAAGTTTATCGCCTGAAGATTTTAAAATATTTGCACAACCCTATTTATTACAAATTGCAGACGCTATAAAAGATGATGCGCCTGTAATTTTATTTC
>JBDUEO010000163.1:0-7147 GCA_040002335.1 Parafilimonas sp.
ATTAAGTTTTTTGAACGGATGCTGCAGCTTTTTTTACGCTGCCATATTGTAATAAAATTTCTTTCGATTTTGAATAATCTGTAAGCTGCGATTGCTGCATTAGCATTTTTACGCCACGGTCAATTAATTTTTCATTGCTAAGTTGCATATTCACCATACTGTTATCTTCCACTCTTCCCAACTGAATCATTACAGTTGTAGAAATAATATTCAGCGCCATTTTTTGTGCGGTTCCTGCTTTCATCCGGGTGCTGCCTGTAACGAATTCGGCACCTGTTAAAATTTCTATGGGAAAACGAGCGGCTGCAGCCAAAGGTGTATTTGCATTACAGGTAATGCAACCGGTTTCCAAATTATTTTTTTTGCAATAATGTAAAGCGCCGATAACATAAGGTGTTGTTCCGCTTGCAGCAATACCAATAACAAAATCTTTATCTGAAATATTTTTTGATTCAAGATCAATCCATCCTTGTTCTGTATCATCTTCTGCAAATTCGGCCGCGCGTATAATTGCATTAAAACCACCGGCAATTATTCCCTGCACCAAATTATAATCCACACCATAAGTTGGCGGGCATTCACTTGCATCAAGAATTCCCAGCCTGCCACTTGTGCCTGCGCCAATATAAAACAATCTTCCGCCGGCGAGCATTTTATCAGTAAGTGCTATTATTAATTTTTCTATTTGGGGCAGTGCTTTCTCAACAGCAATGGCAATTGTTTTATCTTCTTCATTTATGTGTGCAATAATTTCTTTAACCGGCATTTTCTCAAGATGCCTGTAATGTGATGGTTGTTCTGTTGTAAGCATTACATCAAAGGTAGAAATTTGTATTAGTGAATGTTTAATTTTGGTTTATTAAAATTAACTGTTTTGGTTTTGCCGTTTTGCATTCATTAATTTGTCTAATGATGCTTTTACTTCCTGTGGTTGTATAGCATTTATGCAATGGCAATCATTTGGCGTAAGCCTGCAATCCTGGCAAAATTCAGGAAGCACAAACACCTCAACTTTATGGCCAACAGGTGCCCAGCGTCCAGGATGTTTTGGTTTTAACGGCGGAAATAATGCGAGCACATTTATATTGAGCGCAGCACCCAAATGCACAGGGCCGGTGCTGTTTGCAATTACACAATCGCTTTTTTGAATAACGCTTATGAATTGTGATAAGGAAAGCTTACCTGTTATATCTGTTATCTTATTTCCTGCTTCTTTAAATATGGGTTCTAAAGCCTTTCTTTCATTTTCCATTCCCGAAAGAATGATGTTATAATAATCTGCATCAAGCGATTTTATTAATGTAAGAAAATGATCAATACTCCATTCACGTGCATTGCCTTTTGATTTTGGATGAATGATAACATTGTATTTACTTTTCTGAATGATATATTCATTTTCAGGCAATAGTTTTTCAACTTTAGTTAAGCCATACCAATCACTGATTTCTTTCAATGAAAAAACTTTATTAATGCCAAACGCTTTTAGCAATTTTAAATTTAACTGCGCTTCATGAAGATTAGATTTTTTGCGGCTTAACCGCACAAGCCTGTTGCAGGTGTACCAATGATATAAGCGGCTGCTTGTGCCAATACGCAACGGAATTTTTAATTCTTTAGCACGCATTGCTAATTGCTTTGTAGTTTTTACATGCAACAATGCTTCAGGTTTTTTACCACAAACCATTATATCTTTTGTAAGAAAATCTTCCACGTAAATAAAATCATCAATGTACTCGCATGCATCTGCCAAAGCTTTTGTATAAGCGCTTCCTAAAATGGCCACTTTAATATCAGGAAATTTATCTTTTAATTTTTTAGCGATAGGCAAAATGAATACTACATCTCCAATGCCATCGGGCCGCGTTAAAATAATATTTGCCGGAGCTTTTTTCATAATGAATAAAAAAGCGATTGTTCAATTAATCTTTATTAAAAATTAATTTTTTAGAATTTTAAAATTGCGAAAAGTAAACAAACGTTTGCCGGTTAATTTTTCGTACCAATACAAAAAGTGGTCTTTTGCAACGAATTTTTTTTGTTTGATGTTAAGCTCAATTTTCCAGTTTTGTTTTGCAATGCGCGGCAACATTGTTTTTGGGTGTGTGCCTTTAAATTTTTGCAGCGAATCAAATTCGTTATAATCAAATACATCAGCAGCTTCAAGCACCGGTAATGCAGCTTTGTTTTCCTGCCAAAGATTAATGGAGTTTTTTATTTTTTGTTGCATCAGTTTTGGATTTTTCACCCAACCGTAATGATATACATAAGCATCAACAGGTTTCACCATTAACTTTTTTCCATTTCTGCGAAAACCTTGTGCATCGCGAAAAGCGCTTATGGTTTTATTATTTTTTATAATGCGCACTTCTTTATTATACCACTTTCTGCTATCGCCAACATAATCATAACTTCCATAAAAATGCAGGTATTTAAACATCAATCCGTCAACACGTTTATCATCTTTATATTGTTGCGCAGTTTTTAAAATTTCTGCATGGTATTTTTCATGTACCGCTTCATCAGCCTGAATATAAAATGCCCAATCGCTTTGTTCATCTATTAATGCAAATGCTTTATCTGTTTCAACGGCTAATATTTTTCCACCTTTATTTATTGCTGGATCCCAAACTGAATGATGAATTTTTATTTTAGCTGATGGAATGGATTTTATTAATGCTTCTGTTGCATCTTTACTATCACCAATCAACACAATCATTTCATCAACAACAGGCAAAATTGAAGTGATGGCTTCTACAATCGGGTAATCATTTATTACTGCATTTTTAATAATGGTAAAGCCTGAAATCTTCATACAATAATATTGTTAACGTATCAAAAGTAGCTATCTCACTTCATACATCATTTGTACATTTGTATAAATGACGAACTTCATTCCTATATTTCCAATAGAAATTGTTATTTATCCTGGCGAAAAGGTAAACCTGCATGTTTTTGAAGACAGGTATAAACAATTAATAAGCGAGTGTTATAAAGATAAAAAGCCATTTGGCGTTCCGCCTGTAATAAAAAATCAAATTGCTGAAACAGGTACTTTGTTACAGATAACAGAAATTGCAAAACAATACGATGATGGCAGAATGGATATTACCACCAAAGGTGTAAGCATATATAAGGTGCTTGAAATAATAGATGCGGTACCGGCAAAATTATACCACGGGGCTATTGTAAAACATTTGGAAAGCGACGATAAAAGTATAAGCGTGCATACACAAAAAGTAATTGACGGCATTCGTGAATTGCATGTTTTATTGCATGTAGATAAACAATTTGATAAGCCTGATGATGCATTAAGAAGTTATGATATAGCACATAATGCAGGGCTTACTTTGCAGGAAGAATATGAACTGCTTTGTTTGCTGCTGGAAGAGCAGCGGATTGAATATTTGCGGCGTCATTTAAAAAAAATAATTCCAATGGCCGCGAGTATTGAAACCCTGAAAAAGAAAATTCAGTTAAATGGCCATTTTAAAGAATTAAAAGGTTTTGATTTTAATTCGGGAAAAATATAATCTTCATGCAAACCACACTTTGCCTCGATTTTGGCAATACCCGTTTAAAGTGCGCATTATTTAATGGCGATGAATTGCAAAAAGAATTTGTGCTTGATGATGATGCAACATCAACTATTGAAAATGTTTTATCACAGTACAAACCATCCAAATCAATTTTATCATCTGTAATAAATCATAATGCTGAAATAGAAACATTGCTGGCATCAAAAACAAAATTTCATAAACTCACCAGTCAGTCTAAATTATCATTTACCACACCGGTTGGCAAACCTGAAACAATTGGTGCTGATAGATTAGCGTTGGTAGCTGCAGCAGTTTATTTTTATCCGAAACAGCATAATTTAATTATTGGTTTAGGCTCGTGTATTACATACAATTTTGTAAATAAGTTTCACGAATTTTTGGGCGGATCAATTTCGCCTGGCCTTGAAATGCGCTTCAGGTCAATGCAGGAATTCACCGCAAAACTTCCGCTGGTAACTGCAGATTCAAATTTTCCGCTGATTGGTTACGACACAAAAACGAATTTGCAAAGCGGCGTTATATTGGGCATGGCAAAAGAAATGGATGGAATTGTTAATGAATATGCTTTGCGATATGGCAACTTTAACGTGCATTTAACCGGTGGCGATATGCGCTTTTTTGTGCCGCTGCTCAAAAACAAGATATTTGCAAACCCTCAATTAATATTTAAAGGTTTGTATGCACTTAGTGAAACCAATGGCTAAATATTTCTTTTTCTGTGTTGCTCTGTTCTTTATTTCTATAATTGCATACAGCCAGGAAAATTCTCCGTTTTCAAGATATGGATTAGGCGATATCTACCCGCAGCAAAATATTGCTACGCGGGGTATGGGCGGCGTTAGTGCGGCTTATACAAATGCGCAGGCTGTGAATACAGTTAACCCGGCAAGCTATGGTTCGCTTGGGCTTGTTACCTACGATTTTGGTGTAAGCGTTGATTCACGCACGCTGCTTAGTGCCAACCCTGTTGGAAAATATAAATCAACAAACCTGTTGCCTTCTTACCTGCAGTTAGCAGTTCCCTTAAATAAAAAAGGGCTGGGTTTAGTGTTTGGATTAAGGCCATCTACAAGAATAAATTATAGTATTGACCAGGGTGGAAGAATAGTGTATGATAGTCTTGGAAAAACAGACAGCCTTCATCAGTTGTATGAAGGTAATGGCAGTTTGAACCAGGTATTTTTTGGCTTGGGCAAAACATGGCGCAACACAGATAATCCTAAAAAAAATAAAAACAAGCCGAAAAATAGTTTCAGTATTGGCTTTAATGCAGGTTATGAATGGGGCGCAAAATATTTAAGCACTAAAATTGATTTTCCTTCAGATAGTTCTTATGAAAATTGGTATCGTTCAAACTCAACAGATACAACGCATTTCTGGGGTTTATTTTTAAATCCTGGTATAATGGCAAGTTTTACTTTTAAAGAAACAACTGATCCGCTTTCAAAAATTAAAAATTCTTATGTACTTGCATTGGGCGCTTCAGGTACATTGGAGCAGGATTTAACTGCTTCAAGAGATATTACAAGGCAAACATTTAATTACGACGATAATGGTGCAATTGTACCAATTGACAGCGTTACCAAGCTAACAGGCATTCGCGGCAAAATTGATATTCCGCTTAGTTTTAATGGCGGCTTTATGATAAATAAAATGCTTACCAACGGACCATTTTATGTAAAGAAATGGGGCATTGGTGCCGATTATAGTTTTCAACAATGGTCAAAATATACATATTATGGATCTCCGGACCAGGTTAATGATAGCTGGATGATTCGCGCCGGTGCCGAGTTTACACCAAGCCCGTTTAAAGGCAAAAGTATTTTTAGTACGGGTACATACAGCGTGGGTTATTATACAGGAAAAGATTATATAAATGCTGATGGAAATGGTTATAAAGTGCATGCATATACTTTGGGCTATTCTTTTAATTTAAGAAAATTTCATTCTTACGATAACCAGTTCACTAAAATAAATACGGCAATTGAATTTGGAAAAAGAGGTACCGGTGTTAATAATGTCACGGAAAACTTTTTTAAATTTTCGCTCGGTTTATCTTTAAGCGATATTTGGTTTATCAAACGCAAATATGATTAGGCAAAACCGCTATATAATAATATTAAAAGCAGTCGCAATTACCGGCTGCTTTTTTATATGTGGTTGCCATAATAATTACCAGGAAGTGCAGGATCTTGCAAAGAAAAAATCGCCTGTAGATAAAGCCACTGATGTTGTAAGTTATTTAAGCCAGCAGGGTATTGTAAAAGCAAAGCTTACGGCACCGTTGATGATAATGATGCAAAGTGATACACCTAAAACAGAGTTTCCAAAATTTTTGCATGTTGATTTTTATGATACGCTGCAAAAAGTGCAAAGCAAGATGTTTGCTAAGTATGGTTTATACTATCCAAATAAACGCCTCGTTTTTTTGCGTGATAGTGTTATAATATTTAATATTGATGGCGATACATTGCGCTGTGAAGAATTGTGGTGGGACCAGGACAAACAGTTAATTTATACAACTGTTCCGGTGCACATACGCAAGCCTGATGAAAGTATTGACGGCACTGGTTTAACTGCCGATCAGGATTTCAGCCATTGGACAATAACCAATGCAAAAGGCCCAATAAACGTACCCGACAGTACTTTGCCCCGGAACTAACATTAATTTTGCTATACATATTAATTGCATTGTCAATTAATATTGCATGTTATAATTTTAATTACCAGCTTATCAATTTTCCGTATGAAAAAATTAATTGCACTTATTCTTTCATCGCTTATCATTCATCATTCCTTCGCGCAAGATCCATGGATTATAAAAGCAGATAAAATAGATCCATCAAATTATTATGGCATCACAGTAGCCAATGGAATGATTGGAATTGTTTCTTCGCCGCAACCTTTCCAGGTAAAAGATGTTGTGCTTGCCGGCGCTTATGATTTATATGGCCGTGGGCGTGTAAGTAATTTTTTGCGCAGCTTCAATCTTTTAAATATGTATTTGGAGATTGATGGAAAAAGGCTTGACAATTTATCCGCTGTTTCAAACTTTCATCAGCAGTTGGATATGCATCATGCATCTTTTACAACAAGCTTTGACTATGCTGATAAAGCTTCAGTTCAATACACATATTATTCATTAAGACAATTGCCTTTTACAGTTTTGATGACGGTTAGTATCACCGCAAAAAAAGATATTGATATAACCGCAGCCAGTGTTATGCAGGCGCCCGATGCTTTGCGCGATGTAGAAAATTATTATAATGAAATTGATCGTCCGCAGGCGCTTATCCAACTGCTTACGTCAACTGCAAAATCTCAAACAGGAAAATTATTAATGTGCGCCTCCAATACATTTCTGTTTAATGAGCCGCATGGCAGTGAACCAAATGTTATTCATGAAATGTGGGATAACAATATGCATTTGATGAAGTTTTCAAAACATATAAAAGCAGGTACAACTTATGCTTATGCTGTTGCAGGTTCATCTATTACATCAGCCCACGATCCGGATCCTTTAAATGCCGCAGAACGCTTAACCATTTTTGCGAAGCTGCAGGGCACACAAAAGCTTATTCAATATCATA
>JBDUEO010000164.1:0-7134 GCA_040002335.1 Parafilimonas sp.
AAGGTTTCTTGGTGTGCAGGAATTGCTTAAAATTTCTGTTGATAAAACAAAAGATCTATTAAAAAGAGAACTCGAAATTAAGCTCGCAGAGCTTGAAGAGAAATGGCATTACACTTCACTTGAAAAAATATTTTTTGAAGAAAAAATTTATAAAGAGCTTGAGAAAAAACATGCAACTTGGGAGAAAGTAATTGAAGCGATTGATAAAGCATTCGATCCTTTTAAAAAGAAATTAAAACGCGCTGTAACCCGGGAAGATATTTTAAAACTCACTGAAAAACCTGTTCGCAGAATTTATAAATTAGATATTGATGAGCTGAATGAGCAAATAAAAAATATTGAAGCTGATGTTAAACAGGTTAAAAATGATTTGAATAACCTTATTGATTTTTCTGTTGCGTATTTTGAAAATCTTTTGAAGAAATATGGTAAAGGAAGAGAACGCAGAACAGAGATAAAATTGTTTGATACCATCCAGGCAAAACAAGTTGCTATTGCCAATACAAAATTATACATTAACCGTAACGAAGGTTTTATTGGAACGGGCTTAAAGAAAGATGAATTTTTGTGCGATTGTTCTGAATTTGACGACATCATCGCTTTTACAAAAAGCGGTATTATGAAAGTGATAAAAGTGGCCGATAAAAATTTTATTGGTAAAGATATTTTACATGCAGCCGTATTTCAAAAAAATGATGAACGTACAACCTATAACATGATTTATACTGATGGTAAATCAGGCGTTAGTTATGCAAAGCGGTTTAATGTTACAGGTATTACACGCGATAAAGAATATGATCTTACAAAAGGCAGCGATAAAACAAAAGTTCAATATTTATCAGTGAATGCAAATGGCGAAGCAGAGGTGGTAAAAATTAATCTAAGTCCAAATTGCTCGGCGCGCATTAAAGAATTTGATTTTTATTTTGAAATATTAGATATAAAAGGCCGCGGAAGCATGGGCAACCAGGTTACAAAATATGCTGTGCGCACAGTAAAGTTTAAAGAAAAAGGAACTGCTACTTTAGCTGGCAGAAAACTTTGGTTTGATAATGTGTATGGCAGATTGAATGGTGATGAAAAGGGAATTTTATTAGGAAGTTTTGAAGCAGAAGATAAAATTTTAGTATTGTATAAAGATGGAAGTTATGAGCTTACAGATCTTGAATTAACGCAACGGTTTGATGCAGAAAAAATAGCATTGATAGAAAAATTTAAACCTGAAAAAATTATCACTGCAGTTTATGCGGATGCAGATAAAAAGCAATACTTCGTAAAGCGTTTTAAGATTGAAACATCAACCTTGCACAACAAATTTTTCTTTATTAAAGAAGATAAAAATATTTTACTGGAAACAGTAACAACAACCAATGATCCTGTTTTATATTTTGAAAAGGGCCGCGGCGCGCAAACACAAAAAATAAAATATAAAATTGGAAAGAATATAGAAGTTACGGGCTGGAAAGCCGTTGGAACAAGATTTGAAGATTATAATAAATCAGTTAAAATGTATTGGGTTGAAAACAATGCAAATGCGCAACAAAGTTTGTTTGAATAATGATTGATCTATTTCTGATTTTCCATAACATAAAACTATGGCTAACAAACAATCCTAATAATTAATTACCTGCTCAACTATCATTTCCGGAATGTTTCTCCATTCGTATTGTTGATTGCGTAATTGAGGTTCAAAGCCAGCTTCTTTAATAGCTTTCTGAATTGTTTTGTACGTAAACCGGTGCGGTGCTCCTGCTGCGCTTACAACGTTTTCTTCAATCATAATGCTGCCAAAATCATTAGCGCCTGCATGCAAACATAATTGCGCTGTTTGTTTGCCAACTGTAAGCCAGCTTGCCTGTATGTTTTTTATATTCGGCAACATAATGCGGCTCATTGAAATCATGCGAATATATTCTTCTGATGTTGTAAGATTATGAACGCCGCGTATACGTGTAAGTAAGGTATCAACATCCTGGAATGTCCAGGGAATAAAAGCTAAAAAACCCTTTGCATCTTTTGGCTTCATGGCCTGTACTTCACGTATGCGAGCAAGATGAATAAAGCGTTCTTCAATTGTTTCAACATGGCCAAACATCATGGTTGCGCTTGTAGTAATATTCAGTTTATGCGCTTCGTGCATTATCGCCAGCCATTCATCAGCACAACATTTGCCTTTGCTTATCAGCCGCCGTACACGATCAACTAAAATTTCTGCACCCGCACCAGGTAAAGAATCAAGGCCTGCATTTTTTAATTCAATTAAAACTTCTGTATGTGTTTTTTTTGCAAGCTTGGTAATATGCGCTACTTCCGGTGGCCCTAAAGCATGCAATTTTATAGACGGGTATTCCTGTTTTATCTGGCGAAAAGTGTTTGTATAAAAATCGAGTCCAAGATCCGGATGATGGCCGCCCTGCAACAGCAACTGATCGCCGCCATATTTAAATGTCTCTTCAATTTTTTTTCTATAAACAGGCATATCCGTTATGTATGCTTCGGCATGGCCGGGAATTCTGTAAAAATTACAAAATTTGCAATTCGCTATACATACATTGGTTGTATTTACATTACGATCAATTTGCCAGGTAACTTTTTTATGCGGCACTTGTTTTATTCGTAATTCATTTGCCACCTGCATTAGATTAGTAAGCGGCGCATTCTCAAAAAGATAAACGCCTTCTTCAACACTTAAAAATTCAAAGCTTAAAGCTTTTTCGTATAACGCTGCAACATTCATGCTTTTGTTTTTGTCTTAAATTAAAGCGATTGCCTTATTAAATCACTATTGCAAAATTACTTAAGAATACGCTGTTTATAGGTTTTTAGCAACCGTTGGTAATATCTTTATATTTATATTATATGTTTTGAATCAAATTTACACTGCGTGTATTTTTATGTACCGGAATTATTAAACATGCTTTATAAAAAGGGAATATTTCTGAGATTGTATCGCTACAAAATTTTATGCTGTTGTGATAAGCTTTTTCTATTATTCTTTTTTATAATCGCAGGTTTTCATTCGTTTGCACAGGAAGAATTTGTACCGCCCCCGTCAAAACTTTTAACCACTATTCCATTTATACAACTAACCGGAGGCATTATTATTTTACACGCCACGTTTGATGATTTTGTTGACAGTTTAAACTTTGTATTAGATACAGGTAGCGGCGGTATTTCGCTTGATTCTACCACCACAATATCTTATAAATTAAAAACGGTGCCAAGCGATAGAATTGTACGGGGTATTGCAGGGATGAAGTATGTTTCCTTTGCGTATGACCACACCATACACTTGCAGGGATTAAGTGTTGACAAACTTGATTTTCATATAAATAATTATGAAATTTTAACGAGTGCTTATGGTATGCATATAGATGGAATTATTGGTTATAGTTTTTTCAGAAGGTTTTTAGTGTACATAGATTATGATAACCAGGAATTAAAAGTGTACACGCCAGGAACATATAAATATCCAAGAGGCGGTTATCTTTTAAAACCGCAATTTTCAACATTGCCAATGCAAACGGCAGAAGTAAAAGATAATAGGGATGTTACTGCAAAATTTTTTCTTGATACTGGTGCGGGATTATGTTTTTTAATGAATAATGACTTTGCGCACGACAGCGCTGTTTTTAAGAAAAAAAGAAAAATGTATTTAACGCAGGCAGAAGGGCTTGGCGGAAAAACAAATATGAATCTTTCTGTAGTAAAACAATTAAAAATAGGCCCGTATCGCTTTCATAATGTACCAGCTTATGAATTTAATGATGATTATAATGTAACCAATTATCCAATTTTGGGCGGCTTAATCGGCAACGATATACTTCGCCGTTTTAATGTGGTGCTTAATTATCCGCAGCAGGAAATCTATATAAAACCCAATAAACATTATTCGGATTCATTTGACTATTCTTATACCGGCCTTGGTTTTTATTTAATTAATGGTGCCATTACTATTACCGATATAATAAAAAATTCTCCCGCAGAAAGAGCAGGTTTTAAGTTTGATGATATTATAATTGGTGTTGAAGACAACTTTAGTAATAACATTCAGGCATACAAAATATTAATGCAAAACGCAAAAGCAAGGTTGCGCATTCTTGTGATGCGTGATGGTCAGCCAGAGGTAATATACATGAAAGTTAAGAGTATACTGTAGCTTTGCCCGCAGAAAAAATACTGTGGATGTAACAGTTGCTTTATTAATCCATAACTTCTTAAATTTTCAATTCAAGTATTTATTTTATGATCAATTATAATCGTTTCGTTTTAAATAATGGTTTGCGCGTATTGGTACACGAAGATGCTTCAACGCCAATGGCTATAGTAAATGTTATGTACGATGTAGGTGCAAGAGATGAAGACCCTGAAAAAACAGGATTTGCACATTTGTTTGAGCACCTTATGTTTGGAGGAAGCGTTAATATAAAAGATTATGATGAACCTTTGCAACGTGCCGGCGGCGAAAACAATGCGTACACTACAAGTGATCTTACTAATTATTACTGCCAGTTACCTGCAGAAAATATTGAAACCGCATTCTGGCTGGAAAGTGACAGGATGATTAGCCTTGGTTTCAGCAAAAAAAGTTTAGATGTACAACGTAAAGTTGTAAGCGAAGAATTTAAAGAGCATTATATTAATAAACCTTATGGCGATGCATGGCATAAACTGCGTGAACTTGCTTACACTACGCATCCTTATAAATGGATGACGATTGGTAAAGACCTGAGCCATATCGAGCATGCAAAACTGGATGATGTTAAGAAATTTTTCTTTAAACATTATACGCCTTCAAATGCAATTCTTGTGGTGGCAGGAAATGTAAAAACAGATGACATAAAAATACTGGCAGATAAATGGTTTGGTTCAATTGAACCAGGCGAAAAATATGTAAGAGGTATTCCGCAGGAACCAAAGCAAAATGCACCGCGTAAACTAACAATAAAAGCAGATGTGCCTTTAAATGCTTTTTATAAAACATGGCACATGCCCGGCAGAATGGATGAAGGCTACCATGCATCAGATCTTATTACAGAAATTTTAGGTGGCGGTGGTTCATCGCGCTTATTTCAATCACTTATAAAAGAAAAAAGGCTTTTCAGCAATATTGAATGTTATCATTTTGGAACGCTTGATGCGGGCCTTGTTGCCATTGAAGGAAAGCTTGTAAAGGGCGTTAATATGCAGGATGCTGAAGATGCAATTGAAGAACAACTTAATAATATAAAAGAAGAAAATATTAGTGAAGATGAATTGCAAAAAGTGAAGAATAAAACAGAGAGCCTTATTGCATTTGAAGATATTGCCGTGATGAGCCGCGCTAACAGTTTGGCGTTTTATGAATTACTTGGCAATGCTGATTTGATAAACCAGGAACTGTCAAAATATAACGAAGTTACTATAGCAGATATAAAACAATTCAGCAAACAAATATTTGATGTGAATAATAGTAACGTGCTGTATTATTATAGTAATAATTAAATTATATAAGCACTTACATATTTCTTCTGTATTGTCCGCCTACTTCATATAAAGCATGTGTAATTTCACCAAGCGAACAATACTTTACCGTTTCCATTAATTCTTCAAACAGGTTGCCATTGTTAATGGCAACGGTTTTTAATTTTTGTAAAGATGCTACGCTCTTGTCTTCATTGCGTTTTTGAAATGCATTTAAGTTTTGTATCTGTTGCTCTTTTTCTTCTGTTGTTGAACGGATAACTTCTGATGGCGTTATTGTTGGTGAACCATTTTTATTAAGAAAAGTATTTACACCAATCAATGGCAATTCGCCGGTTGATTTCTGCATTTCGTACACCATACTTTCTTCCTGTATTTTATTCCGCTGATACATTCTTTCCATCGCTCCCAACACGCCGCCACGTTCTGTTAAGCGGTCAAATTCAGTTAGCACAGCTTCTTCAACCAAATCAGTTAATTCGTCAATAGCGAAAGAACCCTGAATAAAATTTTCAGTTTTAGCAGAACCTAATTCGCGGTTAATAATTAATTGGATCGCCATTGCACGGCGTACACTTTCTTCTGTTGGCGTTGTTATCGCTTCATCATACGCATTTGTATGAAGTGAATTGCAGTTATCATAAATAGCATACAAAGCCTGCAATGTTGTGCGTATATCATTGAAATCAATTTCCTGTGCATGCAAGCTTCTGCCGCTTGTTTGAATATGATATTTTAATTTTTGAGAACGGTCATTGGCTTTGTATTTATACTTCATTGCCTTTGCCCAAATACGTCTTGCAACACGGCCAATCACGCTATATTCCGCATCCATTCCATTACTAAAAAAGAAAGAAAGATTTGGTGCGAAGTCATCAATATTCATTCCGCGGCTTAAATAATATTCAACATAAGTAAACCCGTTTGATAATGTAAATGCAAGTTGCGTAATTGGATTTGCACCGGCTTCTGCAATATGATAACCGCTTATAGAAACGCTATAAAAATTTCTTACTTTCTCATCAATAAAATATTGTTGTACATCACCCATTAATTTCAATGCAAACTCCGTTGAAAAAATACAAGTGTTTTGCGCCTGGTCTTCTTTTAAAATATCTGCCTGCACTGTTCCTCTTACCTGCGCTAATGTTGAGGCTTTAATTTTATTATACACATCTTTTGGTAAAACTTCATCACCACTTAAGCCTAATAATTTTAATCCTAAACCATCATTGCCTTCTGGTAATCTTTCTGGTGAAGAAGGATTATAATAAGTTGGTTTATTTTGATGAGCATATTTGTTTTTGAATGCTTCTTCAACCATTGTCCATTGTCCATTATCAATTATCCACTTCTCACATTGCTGATCAATTGCAGCATTCATAAAGAATGCAAGAATCATTGGTGCCGGTCCGTTTATAGTCATGCTCACAGATGTTTTTGCATCACATAAATCAAAACCGCTGTAGAGTTTTTTTGCATCATCAACCGTTGCAATACTTACGCCGCTGTTACCAATCTTACCATAAATATCCGGACGATTATCTGGATCTTCGCCATATAAAGTAACGCTGTCGAATGCAGTGGATAAACGTTTTGCCGGTTGATCTAAAGACACATAATGAAAGCGTTTGTTAGTGCGTTCCGGTCCGCCTTCGCCGGCAAACATTC
>JBDUEO010000165.1:0-7120 GCA_040002335.1 Parafilimonas sp.
ATTTATATCAGGTTCAGGAATTCCAAGTTCTTCAAAAAAATTCCCACTCATATTTTTATCATAATGCTGACCGGTATGTATAAGACGGTAATTAATATTAAAACCCTGTTGCTTTGCCTGTTTAATACTTTCGATGATTGGTGCTATCTTCATAAAATTGGGGCGTGCACCAGCTATAATATCTATTAACATATATAAATCCGGGGTGATTTTTTCAGCTTTTTGCTGAATATTAATGATTAAAAAAGATTACTAAAGATTTTTAAGCATGCTGTTTCTTGCAGCATCAGCTTTGTATAGATCAGTTGGATTTGAAAGAACCGAATTGGCAATGTCTTTCGCCTTTTGTATTCCGAATTTTTTGGAATATAGTTTTAAGATTGCATAATCTTCAATACCTAAACTAAAAGCTTCCCATCGCCGGCTGGAAATAATACTGTTATTGGGTCCGTCGTAAATTGCAGAGTAACTGCTTGCGGGATCGTTTAGATTATCGGAAATTAAATTGAGTGTTTTATTCTTTCCTTCATCTGCATAACTCCAAAATCCAATTCCGGTAATATCGTTTTCAAATGCCTGCCAGGCCATTAACCTGTAAAATGTATATGGAGATAATGATCTTGCGGGGCTTGCATTATGATATGTCCATAACTCACATGTGTGCGCAGGTAAATTATTTAAATAGTTTGGTCTTTCCTGAAGTTGTGCCACATCAACTAAAGGCAAAATATTATCTACTGCTTCTTTATTTGTAAGAGAAGCATAAAATTTTATACCGGGAATTGTTTTTTTTGCCCATTGAAGCAGTGCTACAAAATCTTTTATATCACCTCCACGTACTTCATCATAAGGGTATAAATATATATCTGCATTTTCATAACCATTTTTAGCGAGTACCTGCAGTAAATTATTATACCATTGAATAAAATTTTTCTTCCAATCAGTTGTCATAAACTCACCTCCGTTATAGCCATTCCTGTTAGCAACAGAAACATACTTTGTAAAAAGTAAAATTTTGTTGACTCCTTTAAAATTGGATAAATAATCTAACAATTTTGTATAGCTATCCGATTGCATACCGGGAACCACTGAAGGCGGGATTACAACTGTTTTTATATGATGCAAAGCCAAATCTTTAGCGGCTTCTGCACGTCTGTCTGCAAGCATGGGATAATTTAAGTAAGCCCATATATTTGCGTTTACAAAGTAGTTATCCGGCGCAGACAAGTTCAATACATCTGTTTTTATATTTAATATAATTTTTTTATTGCCTGATTTAACGAAAACAGAGGCGTTTGCTGAACCAGCACTTTTACCTGAAACTTTAAATAAAAATAATTTAGAAACACCGGCATTTATATCTTCTTTATCTGCAGGAATTAGCGGGTCAGCTACATAAGAATAATCAGCCCCCGGCACAAACGGAACATTAAAAATTTCAATTGCAGCCGTTGCACCAGCCTGGTTATTTGTTTCAATATCAAATTTTAGAGAAGATAAACTGCTGTTCGTTATTACGAAAGCGCCATATTGTACACCGTTTTGCAATATAGTAAACGCATAATTTAAGCTGTCCGAGGCTTTTATAGGGTCATGCAATTCATTTAAACTATCCCAGGGGTTAAATGCTTCAACTATAAAATTAGTTTTGAACTGAAAATTAAGTTTGGTTGCGTGGTTTTGAAATAAATTATCTTTAATACTCTTTACATCAGCATCAGAAGTATTTACTACCGCACCCGAAATATTTTCTGCTAACTTATTTATATTATTTTTTTGAAAATCCAGTTGTAATAAAGAATCAGCAAAATTTGTAAGATTACTTTTTGAAACAGATGGAGAAGAAAGAACTGCATTTTTTTGTCCTGCCAAAATCTCTATCTCATCACAAAAAACCAATTTGCCTTTGGGTACAACAATAAGCGTTACGTAGCGGGCTGAAGTATTAACCTTACCCAGCACAAACTTTTTCACTTCATAACTACCAGTGGTATTGTCCGTTGTATTTGCAATATCGCCGATATACTTAAAACTTTCACCGTCATTGGAAACAAATGCAAAAACATCCTTTGGAAAGTCAACACCTACTTTAGTATTTCGGGCTGTATTAAAACTTATGGAACCGATCCCTTGAATTTTATTGAGATCAATAGTAATTGCCACCTGCCTTCTAAGCCACCCAACAGTGGTGGTCTTGGTCCAGAAATTTCCACTGGTATAAACTCCGTCGGTTAGCGAAGTAGTATCTGTAGCCGGTGCCGAACGGGAATAATTTGGAATTGCAGACATCTTATAGCTCTTATTTAGAGCCAAATTCTGAGCCTTAGGATGTGTACAATTCAGAAAGAGAATCGCTATAGTAAATATCCTGTAAATGTTGTTTAATTTAATGTATCCTGTATGTCAAATTAAATGCCTATTCTTTTCAATTACTATAATCCTCTCTTAAATTTTAATCCATTCATTCTTTTTTAAACTTTCAATAGCAGCAAAACTTGCTTTCGTTGTATTAATAAGTTCATTAAATGGAATAAGTGAGGCTCCACCATTATATAATCTTTCTTTTAATAATTTAAACTGGGTGATGTGCCCTTTATCAATTTTTGTTTTCAGGCTTGAAAAGTTTTTAAACCCGTATCCTGTTGTTGTTCTGAAATTATCCAGTATAATCGTTTTCTCCTGAAAATATACTTCCACTCTTTCTTTAGAATAGGCCTTTGAACCATTAGAAAAATAATTAATAACGCCGGTGCTGCCGTTTTTATAGCGAAGTAAAATAGAAGCATTATCAGTGTTTTCAGCAGCGTGATTTCCCATTGCATTCATGCAAACCTCAGTTACTTCACTTTCGGTAATGAAGCTGATCAGATCAATATAATGACAAGCTTCGCCGATAATTCTGCCGCCTCCGGATTTCAGATCATGCACCCATGACTCAGCGGGGATAAATCCCGCATTCATGGTTGCAATTACATTTATTTCGTTTCCTTGTGTAAGCTGTTTAATTTTTTGGATGTGCGGTGAAAACCTGCGGTTAAAGCCAACAGTTAAAGTAGTTGTTCCATCGTAAGCATCAATAATTTCATTTAACTCATCAGCATTTAATGCCAGTGGTTTTTCAACAAAAACATGTTTTTTACTTTTAAGTGCTTCAACAACTAATGCAGCATGAAGATTGTGGCGTGTTGTAATTAATACCAAATCAACATCAGCATCATTTATTACCTCTTTATAATCTGTGGTGCTTTTGGCAATGGAATATTTTTTTGCAAGTGCAGTGCCTGTAACACCACCAGCACTTGCTATGCTTATTAAAACTGCGTTTATTTTTTTTAATGCAGGCAACATGGTCATTGCTGTAAAATTTCCAGCACCAATAATTCCAATGTTAGCTTTTTGGCTTTTAAAGTTTGCAGACGAAATATTTATTAATGAATTTTTCTCAGAAATTTCCGGATATATAAGTATGGAAGCAACAGATTGTTTACTGCCCATATTATCATAAATTATTTTGTAATCGTTTAAATGAACCCGCTCCGTAATTAATGATCTTACATCTATCTTATTTGAAGATATTGCCTGTAGAATTGCTTCAAAATTTCGCTTTTCCGTCCAGCGTACATAGGATAAAGGATAATCTTTTCCATATTTTTCATACCCATCATCATACCTGCCGGGGCCATAGGAGCATGAAACCTGAAAGCTTAATTCTTTCTCATAAAAATCTGCACGGCTTAGGTTTAAACCAATAACACCAACAAGAATTATGCGTCCCCGTTTGCGGCTCATTTGTGCTGACTGTGCAACAATATCACTACCTTTTGCAGATGCAGTAATAATCACTGCGTCTGCGCCAATTTCATTTGTTTTTTCTTTTACAAATTTTACAACATCAGCGTTTTGTTTTGGATTGATGCATATAATTCCTTTTTGTTCTGCCAAAGCAATCTTGTTTTCATCCACATCAATTCCAATTACTTTACAACCATTGGCCATTAATAACTCTGCAGTAATTAATCCGATTAAACCAAGACCTGTTACAACTATTGTTTCACCAAAAGTTGGATTGCATAAGCGAATTCCCTGTAATCCAATTGAGCCGATAACCGTAAAACTCGCTTCTTCGTCTGAAACATTTTCAGGAATCGCTGCAACTAAATTTTGAGGTACGGAAACATATTCTGCGTGATGGCCATTTGATGCAACACGGTCGCCAATATGAAATTCAGTAACGCCTTCGCCAATACCAATTACTTTGCCAACGTTACAATAGCCGAGCGGTAATGGCTGTTCCAGTTTATTAAAAACAGCTTCTAATGTTGGCATCAACCCTTCAGATTTTATTTTCCCCAAAACCTGTTTTACTTTATCGGGTTGCTGTCTTGCTTTTTGTATAAGATTACTTTTCCCAAATTCAACCAACATACGTTCTGTACCTGCAGAAACAAGGCTGCATCTTGTTTTTATCAGAACATTTCCTTTGCTTATTTGCGGAACAGGAATATCTTCTAAAATAGTTTCCCCGGTTTTAAAGGATTGGATAATTTGTTTCATTTATTGAAAAGTGAGTTTTATAAAAGAATTTCTTCGGTGATAATAATTCGATTGATATTAATGAATTTTTTGTTTATATAGATCTATAATAAGGTTTGCTGCATTATCAATTTTTACCGGATTAGGGTACGGAATGATTTTTTGAATAGCAGAAGCAATAGCATCATAGGTATTGTCAACTAATATCACACCTTCTGGTCTATCAATAACATTTGTTGCTATAACATTTTTTTGTAAATAAAGTGCTTCTTTAACTGAAAGAGAATCGCCATCTGTTGTAGTAGTTCTTAAGAAAACATCAGATAATTTTATTACTTCCCAAAAATTATGTGCTTTAGATATGAAGTAAATATTACCGGTTAATTTTTCCTGTATATTATTTATATAATTTTTATAAGCACCAGATGGATCTGCTATTACTAGAGCTCTATGTTTTAATTCTTTAAAAATTTTTATAAGTAATGATATTTGATAAATTTCATTACCCTTTTTATCATAAGATAAGTTATGGGCATTCGTACAAAAAATTACTTCATAAGTTTCCCGGAGTTTGAAAATTTTTTCACTTATCTTTTCTTCTAAAAATTCATTCTGAAAAGGTGGAATAAATGCAGAAATTAAAACAGTGTTTTTATTTAACTGAATACCTTTTTTTAAACTTTGAAGGTTTATTACAATTGGAACAGAACATAATTTTATTGATAAATTATCAAGTATATTTTTATATGTATTAAACCTACCCAGGTTTCCATGAATTGTAATTATAATTTTTTTTCGGAAAATTTTACCTGCAAGTGCAATTGCAAATCTTAAATAAACACTTGATGTGTGTAAGTGAAGCCATTTAAATTTAAAAAACAGCGTTACGGCTTTTGATATGCTATCTCTTTTTATATCAAAAAAGCTATACGGGTAACCGGCACTATTTAGATGATCTAGTAATCTTTCTACATGGATGGATACCCCGCCAATTGGTAATGGCAAAGTTCCTAATATTAAAAGCTTTGGACTGGCTAACTGAGGAAGTTCATTTTTCATTTCCAATTTTAATTATCAGTATCCACGTGTTAATTGTTCTGGTTTTCGGCCGGATAACTGATAAAATAATCGTTGAAAAATTTCCTGAATAATTCGGGTTTTAAAATTATTCATCTTTGAAATTTTTTTATCAGTATTGCCTATGATAACATTTTTAAAATAATCATAGTCTGATCCACGCTTTTTAAAATATTCATACAATTTTAAATCTTCCATATTGCAAGCCTTAAGTTTGGCGTAGTTACTTTCTTTAACCACAGAATAATTATTTGAGCTGATACCAGAGTTCTTTTTTTCAAAACCCGAAATATCTTCCAAAAAGAGAATCTTTATTTTTTTTTGATTGATAAGTTTAATTGCAAGGTTTGCTGATGGTTCACCGCAAATTTTTCTACACATAAAATTATTAAAATAAGGGATTTCAATAAACTGGTTTAGTGACATGTTGGAAATGCCATTATTTATATGATGAAAGTAGTGGGAAAGATATCTGTCTATTGGTGATCGTAAAATAGTAATATATTCTATTTCTTTATTGATAGCCGATTCATAATTCAAATAAGGTCTTAATCTATGTCCGCCCACACCTTTAATTTCAGGAAAATAAAACAATAACAATTTTAATTGTTTCGGAGAAAAATCAGCGCCATGTCTTGGGTGAGGTTTTAAAATTAAATAATCAGGAATATGTTGCTTTAAAATTTCATGAAAAGAAGTGCCGGCAGCTTTCTCTATGTGAATAAAACAGAGCAAATAAATACAATTAAACTGTTACACAAAATGAGTTGCTTGTTCTGCAGGAATGATAAAAGTTTCACTCTTGTTATAAATTATTTTCAGCCAATAACTCTTTATATATTTTCTCGTACTCAGCGCTGCAAGATTTCATTGTATATTTCTCATTGAACAATGAAATAAATTCGTTTTTAAAAACCAATAATTTTTCTTTGGAACAAGTATATGCTTCTGCTAAAACATTATAGTAAGCATCTTCAGAAAGATCCTTTGCTAAAAACCCTTTCCCATTCAGCATTTCAGGTATGCCCCCAACGGGTGTGCAAACAGGTACGCAACCTGTTGCGAAAGATTCAATCAAACTGATGGGCATACCTTCATATATACTTGAAAGGCAAAAAAAATCAGCACACATTAAGTAATCGGTAGCAGGCTGATTACCACCAACCCAAACAATATTTGAATACAACGCACAAGCTTCTTTAATTGCTGATGCTATTTTGTGGCTTCCTATTTCTTCTCTTTCTGAACCAATTATAATAAGCAATGCATTTGCATGCTGCATCAACAATTTCTTAAAAGCAGCAATTAGTAACAATTGATTTTTCTGATGCTTCAGGCGGCCGATATGTACAAATATTCTTGTGTCTTCATTTTTCCTTATATCTGTAATATATTTTTCTACAACATTAAATTGTAAGCCCGGGGCAGGTTTCCTTGTGCCATTATAAATTATATTTGACGTAACATCAGGATATGCTTCCCTAAAAGTTCTGTCACTTTCTTTTGATAT
>JBDUEO010000166.1:0-7082 GCA_040002335.1 Parafilimonas sp.
TCATAATAGCAAAATAATCGCTCCATCCTTCATTCATTGCTTCACCATTTGAAAGGCAATTGCTATTACTTGCGCCGCCGGTTAACCTTGTTGAAATTCCATGTGTAAATTCGTGGCAAATAACACCATTATCTAAATCTCCATCAGTTAACTGTGAGTACATTGTAACGTTTACAGGCGTGCCGCTTTTTATATAACTTTTTATTGTTAACGCATCACCCGATCTTACAAAAGAAGATGGAATTGTAACTGTTTTATCAAAAACTATCTGACCTAAAAAATTGGTTTTATACACCATGTTTATCAAAACGCTGCTACCAGCATCAACCGTATCGCCAACTATAACTGCGGCTGCACCTGCATTTTGGGCGTTCAGCACTTTTGCGTCAAAGCCGCAACTACCTCTGTCAACATAAACAATTTTTCCGGCTAATGCTGATTTATTTGATGTAGTAACACAACCTAAATGTGTACTTGCTCCTGAATCATTATACATTACTATGTTTGAAGTTATTGGCACTTTCTGGCTATTTAAACTTATTTCACTTAATGAAGAAAGTTGAAAACCTGCATAAGCAGCAGGCGCATTTACTTTTAAAACAGTATCGGGATTTGGCTGGAAAAAGAACATTTGCATGCGTGGCTTTGAACCATCTGCAGGCGTGCTGAAATTTGAATTATCAATGCCTGATCCATCCTGTCCGTCTGCATTTACATAATCATTTTCGAGGCCGCCTCTTCCAAAATTTGTTGATTGAAAATTGCCTGCTGCTTCATCAAAACCGTATTGATAACTCATATCATGCATAAGGTTGTTCCAATAAAAAAGATTGGTTAGATCTGCCTCGCGGTTATTGCCCTGGTCTGTTGGCAACCCGTACGTAAATGTGTGATCAAAATCCAGGTTTGGCAACGGAGTAATTGAATGCGCTGAAACGCCGCCAACATTATTATTGTCTTTATCTTCTACAACATGCACGTTGTTGCCAAAGGCGCTATCGTAATCATTTGTATTATCCGAATTCCATTTTAGTGTATATGCTTTTGTGTTAGGAAACATCGTCCATGGATCGGTAGTTAATGCAGGCGTTCCGCCGGCAGCAATAGGGCTTTCTGCAGGAAAATTTATTACACGGTATTTTGCAGAACTTACTGATTCAACTTTTTTTACAGCAGCAATAGTGTTGGTTTCATCATCTTCAAACACATACATATTGTGATGCGTTTCTGTTGCTGCGTTTTCATAAGTTGTAAGATTTTTTTTATCAATTACAGCGCCTGTTGCAGCATCAATATTTACAAGCCATAACGCATTATTGTTATTGGTATGAATAAGCGTTTGCCAAACCAATATATAATTTGAATTGATCTTATCAGGTGCTCTCCATTTTAAATTTGCGGTTATTTTATTTTGAGATATTTCCGGAATTGTAAATTCAGTTTTTTTACCATTGTTTGATAATGCTGAAGGCACTGCTTTAAAACTTGTTGAAACACCAATATCTTTTGCTGCGTTTAGTACAGCGGCACTTGCGGTAACAGATGGTTTTTCAGAAATATTTTTTGCTTTATCTTTTATATCACTCAAAGCAATAAAATGCCCGGTAATTAATTTATCATCTTTAAAAGCAAGCGGCGACAAAACATCGTCAACATCAACGCCTTTAAAAGTTTGAACAAGATAGATCATGTATGTTTTAGCATGTGCATCGTAATAAAAATCTGATAAGCGATTGTTTTGTAAATCATACGCATTTAATCCAATTTCAGCGGCATTTTTCTTTACAAGATTTTTGTAATAATCTTCAGAAGATAAGTTTTGAGCATGCAAAAACAAAGGTGTTAAAAACAGTAGTAGTAGTAGTTTCCTCATAAATATTTTTTTAATGTGTTAAGCCAAATTACAGCATTTTGTGTAATGAATTTTATATGATGTAAAATTAAAAATCCGGAAGGTGATCTAACTCTTTAAATACACTTTCAGCAACTTCATAAGCAAAACTTTTGTTTCCATTTGTTACAACAAAATATTGTATTGATAATGCCATATTATATCTAAGTACCTGTTCAATAACTGCTGTATTTATTGCCGTATTATTTTCTTTGCATTCAACAATTAGCCAGGGAATATTTTTTTTGTACACAACAATATCATAACGCTTTTTTAATTCACCAACTTTTATAAGTTTTTCAACTGATATAATTGATGATGGATAATGTTTAACCTGTATTAAATATTGCAGAAAGTTTTGCCTTATCCATTCTTCGGGTGTAAGCGCAACCCAGCGGCGGCGCACTTCATCAAAAATAATATGCTTTTTATCTTTTTCTTTTATGCGAAAATTATGTGCAGGAAAATTTATATTAAGCATAATGCGAAATAAAAAGCTGCATCTGAATTATTTTAATTTCCATCATCATAACCTGTATAAGAACTTTCATCATCACTAAAAAAATGGGCAGAACTTTTATGCAGTTTTAGAATCATTCGTTGCAGTTCATCATTAAATTGTTGAAGCGCTGGTTTATCATTTGTTAGTTTTTTATTCGTCATCGAAGTAAGAATATTATTGGTGTTCACTTCTTTTAAATTTTCAGGTTGTAAACCACTTATTCCTATTTGCCAATCGTCGTCGTTTTTAATTTTATACTTAAACAAATAAACATAGCCTTTTTCATCTTTAAAATTCACACTAATTTTTCCTTCAGTTTCAATTTGTGCAAACGCTGTTTGTTCGGAATTATTTAATAAAACGGATCGCGATATTAATTCCTGTTTTTTATATTTTAATGGAAAAAAGCCGGCGTGATTTATCTCTTCAAGTTTTTGCAAAAGCTGGCTGCGGTAATTATCTTTTGAGGCAATATTATTTAAAACAGAATCTGCAACAGCTTTATTATTTTTTATTAGTAACACCGCTGTTCTTAATTGCAGGCCTGTATCTTTTGATTGCAATAAACGATCAAAAAATTTAGGCAATGCAGGATTTGAATCATAAAACGGAAGCAACAGCGTTGCGTATTTATCAATATCTGATGCAGCAGAATTATTGGGCGAATACACATCATTGTTTAGCTGGTCTTCATTAAAATTTTTCTGTGATTGTTGTTCCAATAATTTCTCTTCTGCGTTTTGTTGTTTCTTCATTTCAATTCTTGCATCAAAATAAATTTTACTAAAATAAGATGCATAATCTTTTGAACTGATAAGCCCGCTGTCGAGCATTGTTGCCAAAAGATCTATTACCGGTTCTTTATAATCTTCAATTGAAGTTAATTGCAATATTTCCGGAAATAATGCACGTGTTAACTGTAAAGAATCCTGAAATTTTTCAAAGAAATCCGAGTAATCATCGTTATCATTAAACAAAGGCGGATCCTGCAATAAAAGATCTTTTAAAACAGCGTAAGATGTTCTTGTTTTTATATTTTGCAAAGCCCAAAAAATTTCATTTTGAAAGTAGGCAGTGTCTGCAGTTTGTTTATAAATACCTTCAAGTGCGTGCACCACTTTATCTGTGCAGCAGCTATCATCAATATATCCCAACTCTGAAATAAATTTTTGCTTCATATCGAAATAATCCTGCTCGCCATATTTCAGGTTATTTATAAAGCTTAGAATTTTTTCAATATTTTCAGGCCCGTAATAAATATTGGGTATTGCATTGCGCGCCCTGGCTTTTGTAAGCGAATCCGGACTGTATATATCAGAAAAAAAAGTATTGATTTTATTTGAATAAACTGACCGTTCATTTTTATAAAGCGGCGTAAATGTTTTAAAGAAATCTTTTATAAAACTGCTTTGATTGCTAACTGTATCAGTAATTGTATAAAGATTATAAAGCCGGTTTTGTTTTAATATTTTATAATTGATGATCTGCCGCACCGTGTTTGTATCGCGCCAGTAAATTTTATAACCTTCGCAAGAATCGCATGGCGTATATGCAGTTTTTGAATAAACATAAGCTTCGTTATTATCAAAATCTAATTGCTTTTTCCAAAATGCAGCAGAATCTTTTGCATAATAATATTTGGGATAATCGTACATGCTTACCAGCACTGCTTCACCGGTTGAATCGCTTTTAAACATAGCATATTCATTCTTTGGCCAATAACTTTGTTTTTGCATTTGCGCCACAAAATTTTCATCGTGCAGCATTTCATACATAATATGTGTTAATGAAGAATCAAGCGTTGGTTTTACGGGCGTTTTTACCTGGAAGTTAAGCAGTGTATCAGTGTATATGGTTGCAGCAGCGTATGGCACATTATTAAATCCGAAAGAATTAAAAAAAGAAGTGTCTGCATTATTTTTTTTGCGGCTTGTTTGCATTAATAAAAAATAATGCGGGCCTTTTAAAATTGCTTCAGCATTTATAAAATTTCCGTTCTTTAAAGCGAACTGCATTTTAAGTGCATTATATCCATCAACTTTAAAAAAACTTCTTATAATTTCTTTATCAATTATATCAGATGATTGCAGGCTTCTTTCAATAAGGCTTATATCAAAAGTATCTTCCTCCATATAGTTTAAATTGATGACCGATTTTTTGTACACAGCATAAGCATTTCCATTAGTACTGTCATCGCTTTCAAACTCCCATTCATCAATTACATCATTGGCATAACTGTTTTTATTCACCTGCGGAAATTGTGGAAAGTGAACATGAAATCCTGCTTTTGAAGAAGTATAAATTTTTTCGGTTAATGGTTGTACATTAAATGAAATTGAATTAAAAAAAGTTGCAGCTTCATCACCATTTACATAATCACCGGTGCCGCTCATTTTAAAAATAAGAATTTCAAAAGGCGTAATAAAAATATTATAACGCTGCACATCGCCGCGGCGCGTTTTGTTTGTTATGTCAAAACCTTTATAGCCATTTTTTTCTATTGGCTTTTTGCTAATGATTTTGCCGGGAATATTTTCATACAAAAGGCTATCTGTTTTTTGCAAAACTTCAGCTATGCTTTGATTAAGCAAACCTGCATGTGTTTTAACCCTTGTAAGCATGTAATAAGCGCCGTTATCCATATCAGCATATTGCCAGTTATCGTTCGCATTATTATAATTGGATGCAGGCATTTTATAAAGCGGCCCGGGCATTTTTACATGCACAAAACCATCATCCGTTTCAACGTTATAAAAGTTTACCGGCACTTTTAATTTTTCTGCAGATTCTTTTGCACTGGCATCTCTGTCCTGCATAAAAATAGGGCGCAGCGTATAACCTTTTTTGCGCAGCAGTTCAATTACGCCTTTTGCACCAGGCAAATGCGCAGCGCCAACGCCAACAAAAATGCTGTGTTGCTTAATTAATGTGTCAATTGAGTTGGCCTGTATTTTATTTCTATCGTACAAAAATTTATCAATATATGCAGGCGAATTAAAAGAAGTGCGTTCCAGTGAATCAAGCATATCAAGATCGCCGCGGCGATAAGCTTCCTGAATCTTTTTGTTTATATCAGCCGTTGATTCAGAACCGGCATCAGTTGTTCTTTTTATTTTTTCTTTGGCCATTGCGGCATAAGCTTCAAATAAAATTTTTTGGGTTTGATAATAATCTTCAACGCCGCCGGCAAGCTTGCCAAATTTTCTGCCTGTTTGATAAATATACAAATCCAAATAAGTATCTTCTTCATAATCCTGTTGTACCGAAAATGTGCGGTACAGCAAACTGTTTACCTGTTGCGGATCGGCAGTTAACGCAGCTTTCAGCCTGTCATAATAATCATCAATTCTAAAGGAAGATTCAGTTATGTATTGCGTGGTATTATCTTTATAAAAATTGCTGAGTTCCTGCTGCGCGGCATCCATCTTCACCATATCTTCCTGCCAGTTTTCAGGGTTTAATTCCAGCGCAACCATATCCGTATGTTGAATGGCATTATAAAAAGAATCGCTTAAATGAAATGCCAGCTTATTACTCACATGCATGGTTCCAAATAAATAAGAAGGCTTTGTTAATCCATTACCGGTTATCTCCCAAAAAAGAGAAGGATATTTTGACGGTTTTAAAGTTTGTGTGAACGCATTATTTACAATGAAAAACAATACAAAAAGAGGGGCAATTTTTCTCAACATCAGTAGCATTAATTTCAGTGCCGAAGATATAGGTTTAACGCGATATTGAAATTTTAGCAACTGTCTTTTAAAATTTAAATTATAGAAGGTAAATTTTTTAAATTACTTTCGCAGCCTTTAAAAATTTCCAAGTACGTTTCAACCGTCCCGTAAGACGGAAACGGTTTGAATGTTACTTTAAACTTTGAACTGATACATGAAACTTTCACAATTCCGTTTTGACCTCCCGCTTAATTTAATTGCTCAAAACCCCACAAAGCGCCGTGAAGATAGCCGCATGATGGTTGTACACCGTAAAACAGGCGAATTAGTAAATAAAAACTTTAGAGACATACTCGATTATTTTGATGATAAAGATGCCTTTGTAGTAAACAACACAAAAGTGTTTCCTGCGCGTATGTATGGCCGCAAAGAAAAAACCGGTGCACGCATAGAAGTTTTTTTACTGCGCGAATTAAACAGGCCAAACCGGCTTTGGGATGTAATTGTTGATCCGGCTCGTAAAATACGCGTTGGCAACAAATTATATTTTGGAGAGAATGATGAACTGGTGGCTGAGGTTATTGACAACACAACAAGCCGTGGAAGAACCATCCGTTTTTTGTGGGAAAGCGATGAGAATAGCTTTCGCAAGATGCTGGAATTTTTAGGTGAAACGCCATTACCAAAATATATAAAACGCAAACCCGACGAAGAAGATAAAGAACGCTATCAAACCGTTTATGCAAAAAATGAAGGTGCCGTTGCTGCACCAACTGCAGGTTTTCATTTTAGTAAAGAATTAATTAAACGCTGCGAAATTCAAGGAATTCGTTTCGCAGAACTTACATTACATACTGGCCTTGGCACATTTCGCCCAATTGAAGTGGAAGATCTTAGCAAACATAAAATGGATGCGGAATATTATCGCATTGATGAAGAATGTTGCCGTATTGTAAACGCCGCCAAAGAATCTGAGCATCGTATTTGTTCTATCGGTACAACTACAATGCGTGCT
>JBDUEO010000167.1:0-7070 GCA_040002335.1 Parafilimonas sp.
GAATGCCCAAACCAAATAATAACAGGCGCATCATCCGGCAAATTTTTTAAATTGGTTTTTATTGATGGAAGCGATTTTGGAGGAATGGCGTTTTTGGGTTTGTTCATAAACTTCCATAAAACAGAAAGCATAGAAGTATCTTCCATCATTGCCGTGTGTACTAAATTTTGAAAACTTTTGTTTTTATAATTTGCAGATGCTTCAACTTTTTTTAATTCGTCACCAGAAGGATTTTTGCCTAATGTTTTTAATAGCATTCAGCAAAATTAATTGTGGCGTTTAATTTTAAGTAAATAAAATGCAGAATCGTGTAAACCCTTTCGGAGAAATTATTACAACACCTGCACGTGGTTTATTGATGGGCAATCGTGGCCATATTCATAATTTAAACCGCGAAATTATCCGCCCGTTTAAATTAAAAGCGTGGATTACCTGTAAGCTTGAATTTAAAAATAGAAAGCGGAAAATAATGGCGCCCAATCTTTACACAGAATTATTTTTTATGGATGAAGCAACTGCGTTTGCCGCAGGCCATCGCCCTTGTTTTGAATGCAGAAGAGATGACTACAATAAATTTAAGACAGCATGGCTGAAAGGAAATCCTGAATATAATTTCAACGCTAAAACATCTATTCAAAATATAGATGAAATTTTACACAACGAAAGGGTAAATAAAAACGGATCTAAAAAAACACACCTCGAAAATAATAACGGTTTGCCTGATGGAACTTTTATTGCAATTGATAATGATGCATATCTCGTGTTTAAAAAACATTTGTATTTATGGACGCCTTCCGGTTATACAAAAAAAATATTTTTTGCGCATGATGAAAAATCAACAGTGCTTACGCCGGCATCTGTTATAAATACATTTCGTGCTGGATTCATACCGCAGATAAAAATTATTGAATAGCATCCTGAGCTTAAAAAATAGAAATTCAGTTCTATAATATAAACTAAATGCATTTTAATTTTTTCCTTTTTATATTAGCTAATGATTTACTGCACTTATATCAAAGCAAAAAAACTGCCGGGCATTTTTGCATTTTTATTACTGCAATGCTGCTTTATTAATGTAAATTCTATTGCGCAATTAAAGCCCAATATTATTTTTATTTTGGCTGATGATGTTGGTTATTCTGTTCCCACAATTAACGGTGGGCAATCTTATTCAACACCTCGTATAGATTCTATGGCAAGACATGGAATGAATTTTACGCATTGCGAAGCAACGCCATTATGTGCAACTTCGCGAATCAGCTTTCTTACAGGCAAGTATAATTTTCGCAATTATAGCAATTGGGGTTACATGAGCGATACTGCAAAAACAATAGCTAATGTTATGCACGATGCAGGATACGCAACAGGTATTTTTGGCAAACTACAGTTACAATATGGTGTTGATACAATGAAAAAATGGGGCTGGGATTATCATATTATTTTTGAATTAACCGAAGATACAATGGCATACCGGCGTTATAAAAACCCGGTGCTTATGGAAAATGGTTATCGCATTCCTGATAGCGTTACGGCAAATAAATATTGCGATGATATTTTAACTCAAAGAATTTTTAGTTTCATAAAAAATAATAGAAGCAAGCCTTTCTTTGTTTATTATTCAATGTCAATTGGCCATGCGCCTTATTCTCCCACACCGGATGATTCAACCTTTGCCGCATGGAATCCAAAAAATAATCCAAGCGATACCAGTTACTTTCCTTCAATGATGAAATATATGGATAAGAAGGTAGGTCTGATTTTAGACATGTTGCATAAATCTGGCTTAGATAAAAATACCATTGTGTTTTTTGTAGGTGATAATGGCACGCCACCGGAAATTTATTACAACGCAGATGGCATTCATTATATAAAAGGAGAGAAAGGAAGTTCTAAAGAAGGCGGAACACATGTGCCTTGCGTAGCATATTGGCCAGGCCAAATTGCGGCAGGAAGTGTGAATGATGATCTTATTCAGTTTCCTGATTTTTTGCCAACTTTTGCGCAGGCAGGTAAGGTTAGTGATCTTACAAAATATGGCGTACAGGATGGCCGTAGTTTTTACAATGTATTATTTGGACAAGCTTATGCCGAGAGCCAGCAATTGTTTTGTCATTTTGATCCACATCCTGATTTTACAGATTTGCAAAGATGGGTGCGGGATAAAACATATAAGTTGTATGATTCTACAATTACACCAAAAGCCGGTAAATTTTACAACATAGTAAATGATGAACCGGAAATGCATCCGATAGCCATTCGTTCATTAACACAAGTGGAGAAAGAAATTAAACAAAATTTTCAAAATATACTTGATACAATTGGTACGTGGCCAGATGCGCCAACTATAAAGAATGCTGCCTCAGCCAATATTACAAATACATCAGCTATTGTTTCTGCAACTGTTGTTTCTGCAGGCGCCTCTTTTTTAATTGATATGGGATCTTGTCTTGCAAATCCAAATATTGAAGCACCTTATTTGCAATATGCAAGATTGCACGTCAGCATTGTTGCACTTGGGCAATTTTCACAAAAACGTACAGGCCTTACGCCTCAAACGGAATACCGGTATAGCTTGTATGCAATGAATAATAATGTAAGCCACAGTACATCGTTTGTTGAAGATACTTTTTATACACTTTCAAATCCGCCGCTTCTTCAGCCAACATCTTTTGCTGCTACTTCTTCTTCTGTTTCTGTAAATTTAAGTTGGAGTAATGCAAAATATCCTAATTACGGAGCAAAGGTTGCGGGGTATCTTTTAGTATATTCAGCGGGTAAGGTTAAACTAATAAATGATCCAAATGGCAAACCTCCGGAAAGTGTTGTAACAAATGGTATCATCGTTCCTGTTACGCCAGCGATACTTCCAAAATTACCTGCAACAACAGTTACTGTTTCGGGCCTTAAGCAAGGTACAACTTATCATTTCACATTAATACCATACACGTGGGATGGCTTAAAAACAGCTACATATAATTATCTTACAGCAAATGCGCTTACAACAAATGCAACTACTAAAGAAAATATAATGGCGATGCATTAATTATTAATACAACTTAGTTAAAAAGTGATTTACTAAATGCGTTATATAATTAATAAAGGCATTTGTTATGACGATGTTATATGCGCTTTTGATGATTAATCTTTTTGCAATTCCGCGCATCAAATTTTTATAAAAGCAAAAATGATGAAAAAGATTTCAGTTATATTATTTTCTATTATCCTGGCATTAAGCGCATCTGCACAAAAAGTAATTGTGAGGCCGGTTCCTGTAGGTCCGCCGGTAATATATTATTCTCATCCTTACTTCAATCCTTATTATTATGGCGGAGGCCTTCGTTTCGGTCTAAATTATCCAATGTATGGACGACAATCTTATTACAATCATCCTACAAAAATGGAAAGGCAGATACAGGATATTGAAAATGATTACAGTGACAGAATTAGTTCTGTAAGAGCTGATGATAGTTTAACAGGCCATGAAAGAAGAGTGAAAGTGCGGGAACTTAAACGCGAACGCGATCAGGCAGTTGATGATTATAGAAAGAACTATTATAAGCAGTATGAAAACTAAAAGAAAAGCCTCGTTTTAGCGAGGCTTTTTTATTTTTATATGATGTGAAATATCAGGCAGGTTCAACCCATGCGCCATAATCTTTTATTAAGCCGATGAGTTCATCAACCGCAACATTATTATCAACATTACGCTTAATAACTTCTTTTCCTTTATATAAAGTTATTTTACCAACACCACTTCCAACATAACCAAAATCTGCATCAGCCATTTCGCCGGGCCCGTTTACAATGCAACCCATAATCGCAATTTTTACACCTTTTAAATGATTGGTTACTGCACGAATTTTTGCAGTGGTTTCCTGCAGGTCAAATAATGTTCTGCCACAGCTCGGGCAGCTTATATATTCTGTTTTAGAAATGCGTGTGCGTGTTGCCTGAAGTATAGAAAAAGTTGTTGAATTTAAGAACTGGTAATTGTTTTTTATCGCCATATAATTTCGGCCGCTAAGCTTTGTGCTGTTCATTTTTTTAGGATCGTTCATCAGCCATAAACCATCGCCAAAACCATCTAATAATAAAGCGCCGGCTTCTGATGAAAACTGTATCAGTTGTTCATCCAATTCAACGCAATTACTTTCAACGCAAATAATTACCGGTGTTTTAATATTGCGTTCCATCAAATCAATAATAGTGCGGCGCACATCTGCCATGCTGTGTTTATTGCTTGAGTGCAAACACAACACGGCAGTTGTATCTGTAGCAATCAAATCAAAAATTTTCTCTTTTATATTCTTATCAATTGTATGAACATCGAGTGCAATAAAATTTTGTTTGGAAGATTTTTCTGCAACTTCCAAATACTCTACACCCTGAAAAAGCGGGAAGGTAAATTGCACGCCTTCTTCATTACTTAAACCTTCTTTTTTTAATAACCATGTTTTTGCATTGCAGATAATTTTTAGTGTTCCGGGCAAATGAAAATCTATCATCTTATCTGATGTATAAATATAATCCGCTGCACCATCGCCAATATTCCATTTATCTGTTGCTGCATTATAATTATAACCAATTGCATTAAGATCTTCAGCGTAAATTTTTTCTTTCTGCATAAAATCTGCAACGGCAACAGGTACTAATGTTCCGCCAATATTATTTACTTCATGTGTACGCCTGCGTTTATATTCAAATGGATTGTAAGGCAACGAAATGTTTGAGATTTGGCTGTTATCTGTTGACCGTTGATTGTTTTTCAAATGCAGCTTATCAGAAATATTATGCAACAAATCTTTTATTGGTGAGTGATGATTTCTGTTTTCATAGCGCTTCACTAAATCTTTACAAACAGGAATTTCAAATTCAGGATCTTCGGTTAATGAAACGCGGATGGTATCGCCCAAACCATCTTCCATTAATGCGCCAATGCCAACTGCACTTTTTATTCTTCCGTCTTCGCCGTCGCCGGCTTCTGTAACACCAAGATGTAAAGGATAAATTTCATTAAATTCCTCAAACATTGTACTCACCAATAAACGGTAAGCCTGCACCATAACAAGTGTGTTGCTTGCCTTCATGCTTAATACAATATTGTGGTAACTTTCGTTGCGTGCGATGCGCAAAAATTCCATAGCACTTTCCACCATTCCCATTGGTGTATCGCCATAGCGGCTCATAATTCTATCGCTTAACGAACCATGATTTGTGCCAATGCGCATAGCTGTTCCATATTCTTTGCAAATGTTAACCAATGGCGTAAAGCGATCTCTTATGCGATCAATTTCTTCAGCATATTCTGCATCCGTATATTCAATCTGTTCAAACTTTTTCTTGTCAACATAATTGCCTGGATTTACCCTTACTTTTTCTACAATTCTTGCAGCAATTTCTGCGGCATTTGGTGTAAAATGAATGTCAGCAACAAGCGGTGTTGTATAACCACGATTGCGTAATTCATTTTTTATATTGAGTAAATTTTCTGCTTCTCTTTTTGATGGCGCTGTAATGCGCACCAGTTCTGCGCCGGCTTTAATACAACGGATAGATTGTTCAACCGTTGCCATTGTATTCATGGTATCTGTTGTGGTCATTGTTTGAACACGAACAGGATTTAGGTTTCCTAATAAAAGGTCACCAACTTTTACTTCACGTGTTAAAAGGCGGCTATATTCAGTAAGCGAATTGCAATAAATCTGCATAAAAAAATTTGCACAGCAAAGGTAACAAAGCAGAATGAGTTAGATGTTAAGCTTATATAAATGCTGTTTTGAAAGAACATTCCTCAATTAAGAACCCAATTATTTTATCATAACATTACAGGTAAAGTTCCCTTTCCAGTCTCCTTCAGCCATTAAATTTTCACCAACAATAAGTTTATAATTTCCTTTAATTTTTTTAGTTGGATATCTTAATTTTCTTCCAAAAGGGCCATCGTATTTACCTGTTTTTCCAACAGGAATATATATCTGCGTAAACCTGATATTTGCCGTATCAGATTCCGGAATCAATTCTGCAATAATGCTGTCGCCGCTTTTAACAGGAACAAGAATTACTACATGTTTGCCAATGCCGCTTAAATATCCGCTTACACTGCCTTTGTTGTTATTTAAATCAACGTTAAGCAATGTATCACGTTTAGGAAGCAACGTATTTATTTGTTTTGATGTATCAATTTTATAAGGAAGTCCAGGCTTTGCTTTGGTAGTATCAGTTGCCTGCGTTAATGTGTCGTGATTGGTACTTTGATTTTGATTGCTGTTACATGCTGCTGCAATCAACACCATAAAACAGCATGCTAAATATTTTTGCTTCATATTGTTATTTTATAAAACTCTTCATATTGTTATTTTATAAAACTATCAAGCAAATCAAATGCCTTTTTTTGTAAATGTGTTATTTTAATGAGGAAGGAACAGAATAAAAGCATTCATTTTAATTTTTTAAACCTGTAAACTTTAAAGCAAGCGCATGTAGTTTTTTTCTTGCTTCAATATCATAAGCTTGTGCATGTGCTTTAGCTTCTTTCATTACATTAAAATATTTTCCTGTTATATTTTTTAAGTCTGCAGATGCAGCAAGATATACTTCGGCATTGGCGCCGCTTTGCGCAGTTCCCAGCGGTTTTATGCCTGCATCATTTACCATATTTGTATCAAGATATGTTCCGGGATGCAATGCATTTACAGTAATATTTTCATCTTTTAATGCATCAGCAAGATCAATCGTAAACATCATTAATGCAAGTTTACTTTGCGTATAAGCTTTAACGCCATCAAAGTTTTTCTCCATCATAATATCATCAAAATTTATGGCTGATTGTCCCGCAGAACTTACATTCACTATGCGCGAAGGCGCACCTTTTTTAATGGCCGGTAATAAAAGATGCGTTAATAAAAATGGTGCAAGATAATTTACAGTTAGCCTTGTTTCTGTTCCATCTTTGCCATAATGTGGCGCTGCAAAACCTGCGCCTGCATTGTTAATAAGAATGTTGATAGCATCGTGTTTTGACAAAACATTTTTTGCAAGTTGCCGCACTTCATCCATTGATGAAAAATCTG
>JBDUEO010000168.1:0-7023 GCA_040002335.1 Parafilimonas sp.
ATGGCGTGTCTGTAATTGGTGCTTCTGCAACGGGTTCTTACATTTATACGCAACCGGTTTTTGCTGCACTTATTGCAATAATTTTTACAGGAGAAAGTTATGACTGGCTAAAAATGATTGCAGCTATTTTAATTTTTAGTGGCGTGTATATGGTTAATTATAAACCTAAAATTGCATAATATTTTTGGGGTAGTCAAAAAACCAGAATTCTTTTTCAGCAGTTTTAAAATCTTTCCACAAATGTGTTTTTATATGCAAAGCAAACACGGCGCATGTTGGCATATTATCAATACGTACATTGGTTAATATATTTGAAAAAGCCGTGATTGAAGGATTGTGTGAAAACAAAGCAACCGTTGAAAAGTCATCAACAATATTGATCATAACATTGTAAAAATCTTCTATTGATGCTTCATATAATTTGGCAACTTCAATAATGTTTTTCTTTTTTATATTAAATTCATCAGCAAAAAATTTTGCTGTGCTTAAAGCTCTTCTTGCAGGGCTTGAAATAATGGTATCAAGCTTAACATCTTTTTCTTTGTGCAAACGTGCTGCCATTTCAGACGTATCTTTTTTTCCACGGTCATTTAATGACCTGTCAAAATCTTTTTGAGAAAGATCTCCCCAACTGCTTTTTGCATGACGGATTAAAAGAAGCGTTTTCATTTTAAAATTCAAAATTAAATTTCTGAATTTTTTCTGACAATCTGCTGTAGTTTATTTTTTTGAAATAATTATTTTTTTTACTTCTCTATTAGCAAAACGAATAATATAAATTCCGGAAGAAAGTTGCTGCGTATTAAAACTAATAATTTGAGCTGATGCGATTTTTGAACTTATTAATTGTAATAAAGAGAATAATAAAAAGCAGCCAAATGCCTTTATGCGGCAGAATAAAATTTTCGCATAAACAATAACTATAGGTTAAGCCTAAAGTTATTTTTCATATGAAATCAAAAAATTATACAGGAATTTTTTCAGAAACAGATTGGTTTACCATTTCGCGCACAGCGTTTACAATTGAAGAAGCATCATAACCTGCTTCGCGATGTAATTCTTTTAATGTACCATGTTCAACAATTGCATCAGGAATGCCCAGCATTTTTACTTGAGCGCTGTAATTATTCGCATTCATAAATTCCAGCACAGCACTACCAAAACCACCAACGATGGTTCCATCTTCAACGGTAATAACTTTATTAAATTTACTGAAAACCTGATGTAACAATTCTTCATCAATCGGCTTTACAAAACGCATATCATAATGTGCGGGGTTAATACCATCAGCCTTTAATTCCCTTATGGCACTTGCAGCAAAATTGCCCGGATGGCCTATACTTAAAATTGCGATATCGTCACCATCTTTAATCTTTCTTCCCTTGCCAATTTGTATTTCTTTAAAAGGTGTTTTCCACTCTGACATTACACCTTCGCCACGCGGGTAACGAATAACAAAAGGAAATGTATTTTTTTCCAGTTGTGCCGTGTACATAAGATTGCGTAATTCGCTTTCATTCATTGGTGAACCGATAACCATGTTTGGTATGCAACGCATGAATGGAATATCGTAAGCGCCATGATGCGTTGGCCCATCTTCGCCAACAAGGCCGGCCCTGTCTAAACAAAACACAACAGGTAATTTTTGAATAGCTACATCATGAATTACCTGGTCGTAAGCGCGCTGCATAAAAGATGAATAAATATTACAAAACACACGCATGCCCTGTGTTGCCAAACCAGCACTTAATGTAACTGCATGTTGTTCTGTTATGCCTACATCAAAAGCACGGTCGGGCATAGCTTCCATCATGAATTTTAATGATGAGCCGCTTGGCATGGCCGGCGTAACGCCCATAATTTTTTTATTCTCTTTTGCCAGTTCAATTATTGTATGGCCAAAAACATCCTGGTATTTTGGTGGTTGCGGCAGATCGAATTTCTTTTTATAAATTTCACCTGTTACTTTATCAAACAAACCAGGCGCATGCCATTTGGTTTGATCTTGTTCAGCCAATACATAACCTTTTCCTTTTACAGTTATTATATGTAACAATTTTGGACCGGGAATTTTTTTCAAATCTTCCAACGTGTCAACGAGCTTGGTAATGTTGTGTCCATCAATTGGGCCGAAATATCTAAAGTTCAATGACTCAAATAAGTTGCTGCTCTTGCTTACCATTCCCTTTACACCCAATTCAAGTTTGGCTGCCATATCTCTTGTAAACCTTTTGCCTACAGGTAATTTGCCAAGCAGTTTCCAAACATCATCGCGTACTTTATTATATGCAGGCGAAGTAGTAATATCAGTTAAATATTCTTTTAAAGCACCCACGTTTGGATCAATGCTCATGCAGTTATCATTTAATATAACCAACAGGTCAGCATCAGCAACGCCTGCATGATTTAATCCTTCAAAAGCGAGCCCTGCAGTCATAGCACCATCACCAATAATGGCAACAGCTTTACGGTCTTTTTCATTTTTATATTTTGCAGCCATTGCCATACCTAATGCGGCAGAAATAGAAGTGGAAGAATGGCCAACGCCAAAAGTATCATATTCGCTTTCACTTCTTTTTGGAAAACCACTAAGACCTTTATATTTTCTGTTTGTGATAAAATTATCGCGGCGGCCAGTTAAAATTTTATGGCCATAAGCCTGGTGGCCAACATCCCAAACCAATTGATCGTAAGGTGTGTTATAAATGTAATGCAGGGCAACGCTTAATTCAACAACACCAAGACTGGCACCAAAATGACCGCCATATACACTTACGACATCAATAATGTATTGTCTTAATTCATCGCAAACCTGGAAGAGTTGATCGCGGGAAAGTTTTTTAAGATCGTGCGGAGAATTAATTTGGCTTAACAAAGGACCGGCGGAAATATCCATCAAAAAAAATTAAGTTGTAAAATTAATGAATTTGGAAGTATTATATTTTATATAAACGTATTTGAATGTTTAATAGTTTAGTTTAAAGTGAAGATGAGTGGTAAAATTTAAGTGAGTAATAATATTTATTCAACATTCAGACCAAACAGACTTGTTATTTGCCTTTAATAAAATTTGGCGAATAAAAGGTTTGGTTAAGTGTATACATTTGTTAGGCGCATGCAAAAAAAACATTTAGCATATTGGTGGTGTCAACTTGGTGGATGGGCTTTCTATGGAGTATCAATGCTTTTTTTTGCATGGATTTTTCAATTTTATATTTCTGTAATTTTTCTTCAAAGGATTTTATTAGCTGCTTCTTTCGGTATATTTTTTACACATCTTTTTCGTCTTGTTGTTTTAAAACTAAAACTGCTACCCCCGATTTTTGGTAAGCAATGGATTCATTTATTTGCATTAGTATTAATTCTTTGTGCAACATATAGTTTTGTAAACAGTGCTGTAGCGGAATGGTTGCAGTTATACGAGCTGGATAGCAAACTAACAATTTCTGAGCGATTTTTCTTCAGCCTGCCTTATGATTCTCCTATAATACTCGTTTGGCTTTCTATTTACTATTTATGGCATTACATCGAAAATTCCCGCAATACAAAAATTGACAGCGTAAAGATGGAAAGTTTAGTAAAAGAGCTTCAACTAAAAACAATAAAATCGCATATCAATCCGCATTTTATTTTTAATGCTTTAAACAGCATTCGTGCCTTGGTTGATGAAAACCCTGAACGTGCCCGCACAGCAATTACAGAACTCAGCAATATTTTAAGAAGCAGCATGCAGGCAGAAAAAACAGAAACAACATCGCTTGAAAAAGAATTGAGCATTGTAAAAGATTATCTTGAACTGGAACAAATTCGTTTTGAAGACCGACTAAAAGTGGAATATGAAATTGATGAAGATACCTTAGACCAGCAGGTGCCGCCAATGATGCTGCAAACGCTTGTTGAAAATGCAATTAAACATGGTATAAGCAAACAGGTGAACGGAGGTTTAATAAAAGTAATTTCTGATTTTACTGACAGTCATCACGAATTAATTGTTGAAAATACCGGCTATTTAAACGAAAAAAATAATACAGATGGTTTTGGAATTACCAGTACAATTAACCGCCTGAAATTATTATACGGCAACGATGCAGGTTTTGAAATTAAAAACATAAATGGCAATATGGTAAAAGCAAAAGTTGTATTACCTGTTACCGCTATTTCTTATATAAAATAAAAAGTCATGTCGTTAAAAGCAATTATTGTAGATGATGAACGCCTTGCAAGAGCAGAGCTTAAAAAATTGCTTCAGGCTCATCCTGATATTGATGTAGTTGATGAAGCAGCAAATGCTGATGAAGGCGCAGAAAAAATTGAAACGCACAATCCGGATATTATTTTTCTTGATATACAAATGCCCGGTAAAACAGGTTTTGATCTATTAAGTGATTTAGAAAAAGCGCCGCATGTAATTTTCACCACAGCGTATGATGAATATGCATTAAAAGCTTTTGAAGTAAATGCGCTCGATTATCTTTTAAAACCAATAGAACCAAAAAGGCTGGCAGATGCGGTACAAAAGTTACAATACGAAATAAGTAAAGAACGTGCGGGCTTAAATGGTATTAATCGCGGACCATTAACAGAAGCAGACCAGGTTTTTGTGAAAGATGGCGAACGTTGTTGGTTCGTTAAGCTTAGCGAAATTCGTTTGTTTGAAAGTGTGGGCAATTATGCTAAAGTTTTTTTCGGAACAAATAAACCACTCATTCTTAAATCGCTTAATTCATTAGAAGAACGGTTGGATGACCGCATATTTTTTCGTTCCAACAGGAAACACATTATAAATCTGCGCTGGATTGAAAAAATTGAACCTTATTTTAACGGTGGATTATTAGTAGAACTAAAAGGCGGCGAAAAAATTGAAGTTAGCCGCAGGCAAACTGTTAAGTTTAAAGAAATGATGAGTTTTTAATTCGGGCTTTATTAATATCAGTGTAGGCTATTCCGTCATAATATTTAAATTGTGAGTAAATTGTTGCGCCAAGCAATTTCCATTCTAATACCCCTGCAACGTTATAATAAAATTTATCATTATTAATTTTTTCAACAGTTATATTGGCGGGCTTCCAGTTTGTGCCGCATATTATGCCAAACACCGGCGAAAATGCATTTGCAGGAAATTTGTTTTGTTGCTTGTCTTTTTCACAACCAATATTTAAATAGCATTTTGCGATGAAGTTGTTTTCTAAAAGTACTTGTATTAAATACCCGGAATTATTATCAAGGCTGTCTTGTGAAGTAAATGTCCAGGTTCGATCCTGAGTTGTTTTTTCGGTATTTGAACAGCCCATGAACAAAAGTCCGACAACAAAAACTACAGAAGTAAGCAGGCCAATTTTCTCATTTATCAATCTGGTTGCTGTAATACAAATCCGTACAAAAAAAATAAAAAGTGCAAGGTTTAATAAAGCCCACAATAAATACATCATAATGTGTGGATTGATTTGTTATAACAAATTTATGTGTTAAACACTTACCGCCACCGAATGTATCGCATCACTCATCTCCTTTATTAACGATGCATCTTTTTCTATTGCATTTCCCACAACAATAATATCAGCACCACTGCGGCAATTTAAATAAGCTTTTTCCGCATTGGTAATACCACCGCCCACAATTAAAGGCGCTTCAATATGCGATGAAACCTGCTCAATCATTGCAGTAGTAATAGGAATTCTTGCTCCACTGCCGGCATCCATAAAAATCAGTTTCATACCAAGCATTTCACCAGCCATCGCTGTACACATAGCAATTTCATTTTTATCAGAAGGAATGGGTGTGGCATTGGAAATGTACGAAACCGTTGTGGGTGCGCCGCCATCAATTACCATATAACCGGTTGGCATAATTTCCAGGCCGCTTTGTTTTACAGCAGGCGCACTTATAACGTGCTGCCCAATTAGTAATTCCGGGTTACGGCCTGATATTAATGATAAATATAAAAGCGCATCGGCATAACGACTAATTTGAGAATGAGAACCCGGAAATATTGTAACAGGTATGGAGCAGGAAACTTTAATCTGCCTGATACATTCGTCAAGATTATTTGAAATTACAAGGCTGCCACCAACAAAAAAATAATCTATCCTTGCATCTAATGCTAAAGATACAAGCTGTTCAGTAGTTGCAACGTTTACCTTATCAGGATCGATAAGTACTGCAAAAGACTTTTTCCCGGCTAATTTTCGTTCCTGTATTTGATTGTATAACTTATGCTTCATGCAGGCTGATTATTTTGCGCTATCTGCAAAAATGCAAAAAAGTTCGCATTCTTAAGAATTCATTGGCAATGTTTTCCATATGTAACTTAATTTTATTAAATACGCAGTTTGGTAAGTTAGGTATTTTCATACTGAAAATTTGACTTTTTTATCACAAAAACTTTTATTGACATTTTAATTTATTTGAAACGCAATGCCTGTTTGCACTTCAAAAAATCTAATCACTATTTTCCACAACATGTGCATATTCATAGTTTAAATTTTCATTGCTAAAAGATATTTTCGTCATCTGTCTCTAACGATTAGAAGCATCCATAAAAATATTTTCGAACGCATTAAATAAATTAAATGATAACAGAAAAACCCAAAAAAGCGCTCACTTTTCAGCGCCGCTTTACAAAAGAAGGGATTACTCCTTTTGACATGTTTGATTACGATTATCGTACCAGTATTATTAAAAATCCTACTGGCGAAATTTTATTTGAGATGAATAATGTGGAAGTACCCAAACAGTGGAGTCAAATTGCAACGGACATTTTAGCTCAAAAATATTTTAGAAAAGCGGGTATTCCTCAGCCTGACGGAACATTAGGAAGGGAAACTTCTGCAAAACAAGTGGCGCACCGTATGGCTAATTGCTGGCGTGTGTGGGGCGAACGAAACAATTATTTTAATTCTGAAAAAGATGCCCAGGTGTTTTATGAAGAATTAGTATATAGCATTTTAAACCAGGCCTGCGTCCCTAACAGCCCGCAATGGTTTAATTCTGGTTTGCACGAGAGTTACGGAATTACAGGAAAAC
>JBDUEO010000169.1:0-7000 GCA_040002335.1 Parafilimonas sp.
GTCAGGGTAATCGAGTAATATAAATTGATACAAAGTCATAAGTAAAGTTCAGGTGTTGTGTTGTTGTTATGAAGCAGAATAATTATTCACATTAACAGCACAGTTTAAAACATGTTTTTCAATAAGTTTTGATTTCATAATTGCCCAATGTACACTTAAAAATACTATAAACAGGTTTTAGTATTTTCAATACATCGCAGGAATTAATATATAATTTTTATTGTTCCTGCGGCAAATAAATATCAGCCTTCGTTCCTGCATTTACTTTAGAATCAAGCTGTATAATTTCGTGATGATTATCTACAATTCTTTCTACAATAGAGAGGCCAATTACTGTTCCTTCATATTCATTTTTTCCATGCAACCTTTGAAATATTTTAAATACCTGGTCTTTATACATTGGATCAAATCCTATTCCATTATCTGAAACTGTAATATGGCAATAATCTTTATCAAAGTGATGATTTATTGTTGATGGCAACATTGCATACATAGCGGACTATTATAATTATAAAATTTTTATCTGTATCAGTGTTATTAATAAGTTTGTATTATAAACTTTGAATTATCAGGCTCAGCATTTATTTAATTCTGCAAATTATTTAGTGGGAAATATAGTGCTTACAATTAAGCGTCAACTGATTACTTATCCTTCTTTTTAAAATAACCTTTTAGTAAAAAATTATGTTGCGCAGCTTCAAGGTCTTCATCAAGTTTTTGGCTGCTGGTTTCTAAATTTTTAATAATTTGTTTTAGTGATGCGGCAGTTGCTTCATCATTCAGCAAAACACCGACAGCATTATTTTTCTTATGAAGCGCGGCGCTTGCCGAATCTATATTAGCAGTAATATTATTTGCAGTAATTGAAACGGCATGCAATTGTGCAACCGTGCTTTGTAATTCTTTAAACAAAGTAGTATCTGTTGCAAATTCGTTTGCAAGCGAACCATGTTTATTTAAATTACTGCTAAATTGCTGCAGGTTGGCAAGTACATTTTTTGCTTTTAGTGAAGCATCCTGAAAATTTTCCATCACACTTTGCAAACTATTGATGGATGTGCCTATTTTATCAGCCATTGTTTTATTATTCAACAAAACACCGAGCACACCGTTACCGCTGTCTATCTTTCCGCTGATATTTTTAAATGAGCTTGTAATGGCCAACAGGTTTTTATTATTTGCCTGCAGCGTTGCCAGCATATCTTCTGTACTTAATGCTTCCTGCGCAGTTAAATAATCATCATTTGATATTTCGGGCATTGAAGATGAACCTCCAAAAATCACCACAATCTTATTACCTATTAAACCATCAGAACTTATTTTGGTTTTTGCATCTTTACGAATAATAGGCTCCATAGATTTTTGTATAACCATTGATACAAGAATTTGTGAATTTGGCATGAAAGACAGCTTTTTTACCGTTCCTATTTTTACGCCGGAAAGCCAGACATTGTTGCCGGTTTGCAAACCGTTTACATCATTAAAAATGGTATTAATGGTAAACCCTTTTACAAATGTTTTCTTTTGTCCGCCTAATGAAAAAACACCTAATATAAGTATTGCAAGCCCTACAATAATGAATAATCCAACAACTACTGCGCGATTATTTTTTACAGATTTCATACCTTATCTTTTAAGAGAATAATTTTTAAATATTGTTTTTATAAGCAGATTGATTGCCTGTGAAATTATAATTGTAAAAACCTTCCACACGCGGATCACTGTTTGCAAACACTTGTTCAAAACTGCCTTGCGTTAAAAACTTTCCATCAAGTAACATGGCAACGCGATTGCCCACTGTTCTTGCACAGGTAAGATCATGAGTAATAATAATAGCACTTGTATTAAATTTTTCCTGCACATTATTTATAAGGCTGTTAATCTCGATACTGGTGATGGGATCAAGGCCGGCAGTAGGTTCATCATACAACATAATTTCTGGTTTTAGAATTAACGTGCGGGCAATGCCAATGCGTTTTCGCTGGCCGCCCGATAATTCAGAAGGCATTTGATTGATGGCATTTAATAAACCAACATCATCCAGCACTTCTTCTACTGCATTATTAATTTCGTTTTGGGTAAGGTTTTTTTTATGACGGGTTAAAGGAAATTCTAAATTTTCGCGCACCGTCATACTATCATACAATGCACTATTTTGAAAAGAAAAACCAATGCGCATACGAAGTGCATTCCAATCTTCAGGCGTTAAATTATTAATGTGCTGGTTTAATATTTTCACATCACCACTATCTGCCTGTAATAATCCGGAAATGATTTTTATCAGCACAGATTTACCTGATCCTGAGCGCCCTAACACCACTACATTTTCGCCCTGGTACACATCAAGATCAATACCATTTAGCACGGTCAGATTACCAAACGATTTATACAGGTTGCGAATAAATATTACAGTATTATCGTAATTAATTATTGCCATTTGTAAAATCGTTTTTTCGTTTCAATACACATCATTATTACAATTATTTTATCTTATCGCGTTTACAAATTGTACTACAATCATTTCTTCAATAAATACCATAAACATAGAAATTACCACTGCAGTGTTGGCGGCTTTGCCTACACCTTGTGTACCATTTTGTGCATAATAACCCTGGTAACATCCCGTAATGCCGATGGTAAAGCCATATAACAACGATTTAAACACAGATGAAAAAATATCTAAAAAAGATATAGTGCTGAATGCACTTTCAAAAAAAGCCTTAAAGCTTGTTTGTTCATTTGCATACACATTAATGAATGAACCCATCATTGCAACAAACCCGGAATACAACATTAACACCGGCTGCATTAATGTTGAAGCAATAACACGTGTAACTACTAAAAATTTAAACGGGTTGGTTGCCGAAACCTCCATGGCATCTATTTGTTCAGTCACCTTCATTGAACCTAATTCTGCACCCATGTTTGAGCCTACTTTGCCTGCCGTAATTAAAGCAGTAACCAATGGTGCAAGCGCACGTATAATAGCGATTGATATAAGCGATGGAAGCCACGAACTGGCACCAAATGTTGCTAATGATGGCCTTGATTGTTTGGTAAAAACAATACCCGTAATAAAGCCGGTTAATGAAATAAGAAAAAGTGAACGGTAACCAACTTCGTAACATTGCCGTAAAACTTCTTTACTTTCAAAAGGGCGCGAAAATGCTTCTCTAAAAAAACGGGTAATAAACTTATAAACGCTGTACACATCCCGGAAAAAGCCATCTGCTTTGCGCGAGATAACATACTTTTTTGTCGCCTGAGGTTCTGTATCTTCCTTATCCATTAATAATAATATTATTATTGATTGATGACGAGGTAAAGCCAATTTAATGCCATCTTATATAAAAAATATTGCAACATACAAATAACAAGCATATACACTTCAACTTTTATAAAAGCAATTGCGAAACAGAATTCATTTTTTGTTGTCATAGCGCATAAATAATTTTCAATTACCAGAATTGATTTTGAAAAGAAGGTAAACATATAATAACTTTTCAGGTTATCATCTTGTCTGATTGCAAATTATAACTGCCGTATTTTTAATTTTTAATTGCATCCGGTATATGTACATGAACGATTCAGACGTAATTATACAGTTTGTTCAACTGTCTGCAACTTTTGAGAAATCATTTAATGTTAAGCGGGAACTTTTTGATGCACACAGTATTTACCTGGAGCTTTTAGAAGTACGAAAAAAGTTAGCTGAACTTGAAAACAGTTTTCCAATATCAAATAAATAATATCCATAACTATGAATTACAAAGTATATTTTGACAACAACAAAGCAAGCCGTTGCATTGCGGTTAAAGACATTAACGATACAGCCGATTACTCGATTGTAAATAATGTAAAAGTGATTAACTCGCTTGTTATAAATGCGCCAAGCGAAAAAGAAGCACTTAATATTGGTACACGGTTAGCAGAAAAACTTACCAATAATTAGGTTATTTTCCACCGAGTGTTTTATCAATTGTTGTTAGCAGCGATTTATCGTTGTTGGCATCCTGCATCAGTTCCCATATCATTACACCGCCTGCAGAAGTTTGCGCCAACCTGCATTTTTTTTCAATGGTAGGAATTCCATTATAATAAATTGTTCCGCCTTGTTTTACAGTAATGGAATCCACATTTTCAGCGCCGGGAAATTCACTTACAATTTCAGCGTAGGTATAATTTACCTTAACACCTTTTCCAAAACCATAACCATAAAATGGCAAGCCTACATTTAATTTTTCTTTAGGTATACCGCGTGTATTGTTCCAATAATCAAGATCGTCCACCGCCATTGAATAAGGTGAATGAGGACCGGGATCACCAGGATCCCAAGGTCCTGTATTGTCGTACGACATCACATTAAAAAAATCAAAATAGCCCAGTACACCATCAGTAAAGCGGCCACTCTCCCAGGTAGCAATAGCGGCTGTAAGCAACTTTCCTTTTGCTTTTAGTGCGGTAGAAAGCGAGGCAATAAAAGGTTGATAATATTTGTCCACATGGCTGCCTTCAAGATCAACATCAATGCCATCAAGATTGTGTTCATCAATTGCATTCATCAGGTTGTTTATAAATGCAGTTGTGTCTGTATCAATAAAAGATGAAGGCGTACCATTGCCCATTGAAATAAGCACTTTTGTATTATTGTTGTGTGCTGCCGTAATTATGTTGTCAAGATTATTTATAACGGGAAATGCTCCATCCGCATCCGGCGTAAAAGTTATATTGAGATAATTTATTCTTGAGGTATTAAAACTGGCTGCCGTTCCATCGGCTATTTCATCACTTATTAAGTACCCTACAACCCTTATATCAGCTGGCGCTTTAATAACTGCCGTGTTTGGCGGCGTGCTTTGCGTGGAAGTGTCTACATTTTTTTTACAGCTTGCCGCAATTACTATTACCATCAATATACTTAACCTGTAAATATTTTTCATTGCAGTTGATTTACTTCTAATTATAATATGGATGAAATGTTTGATAAGGAAACTGAAAGTTACATTATTTAAGCAAAGTGTATTATTGAAATAATTATGTTTATAAGATGGAAGGCTGCTCTGTTTATTGGCGTATTATTTTAAAAAATTTCAAGTTTTTTGTTAACAATTTCGGGAGTTAAAACGATTGTTAAGCGCATTATTAACAGCGTTGTTTGTTATTTTATAATTATAAAGAAACACTATTACTTTTAAAACATCAATACACTTACCTTCGCCCGAAATATATTGCATGAAGCTATTTGTTGCCGGACTTCCAAGTGATTTTGATGATGTAGATCTTAAAGAAATGTTTGAATTATATGGTACTGTTAATTCCGCTAAATTAATTACAGACAGGGCAACAGGAAAAAGCAAAGGCTTTGGTTTTGTTGATATGGCTGATAAAACAGAAGCGCTTGAAACAATTCATGTTTTGAACAATGCCAAAATTAAAGGCAAGAAAATGGTGGTGCAAACTGCAGAAGAAAGGCCTGCCGGCAATAACAGCAACTACAGGCAAAGAGATGATTATAACAGGAGATATTAAGATCAACCTGTTTTCATCAATCCCAAAAATTTTCATTTCAGTAATCAGCGCTTTATAAAGCGCGATAATGGCTACAAATTTATTGTCAGCTTTTATCTCCTACAAACTGGTCTGACTGGTGCTTAAACAATACATTAAAAGTGGTAAGACTTCCATAAATGCGGGTAATGTATTGCTGCAAATCAATCTTGTCTTCATCCGTTAAAATTTTATGCGCATTAATGCGTTGCTCCATTACGCGAAGCCTGTCCCGCAGCATTACAATCTTATGAAAAAATGTTTCAACAGGCACTTCTTTTTCTTTTAAAGTTGTATCGCCGGGTTTTAAAATCATCATTCCGTTTTTCCATTTTTCACCAAGCGAAACAATCTCTGTTACATCGCTCCATTCGCGCAAAATTTTAATCAATGCATCTTCGGCTTCGCTAAAACTAATATTGTATTCAGGTTCTATACGTTCAATAATTTCCACTTCAAAATCTTTAGATACATGTTTGATGCCGCTATCAATAAAACAAACTTCATACGCTTTTTTATACAAGCGGATAACAACACCATTACCATACGAAGGATGCGTAATTCTTGAGCCAACTCCTAAAATTTCCATCTTTAATTTTTTATAAAAGTAAAATGTGCAATATAAAATGGAAATAATATTTTGCATGATATAAAAGATTGTTCTGCTGATTATTTAAAAGATTATTAAATGCTTATTGTTTGATGAAGCCATTTTTAGATAAAGATTTTTTATTGTATTCAGAAACTGCAAAAGAATTGTATCATGAATATGCTGCGCAAATGCCGGTGATAGATTATCACTGTCATCTTTCGTCGCAGCAAATTGCAAACAATACACAGTTTGAAAATATTACGCAGGCATGGTTGTATGGCGATCATTATAAATGGCGCGCCATGCGTACCAACGGAGTAAGCGAAGATTATATTACCGGCAACAAAAATGATTGGGAGAAATTTAAAAAATGGGCAGAAACGGTGCCTTACACATTGCGCAATCCATTATATCATTGGACGCATCTTGAGTTGCAGCGTTATTTTAATATCAATAATATTTTAAATGAAAATTCCGCGTCTGAAATTTATTCCACCTGCAACGAACTCATCACAACAAAAGATTATTCAACCCGCAATCTTTTAAGAAAGATGCATGTTGAAGTAGTTTGTACAACTGATGATCCAATTGATACATTGGAACATCATAAAAAAATAAAAGAAGATGGTTTTGAAATAAAAATATTACCTGCATTCAGGCCTGATAAAGCAATGGATGTTGCAAGTGCTGAAACGTTTTACAGCTATGTTCAACAACTTCAAAATGTTTCAAATATTTCTATCACATCGTTTGATGATTATTTAGCTGCGTTAAAAAGCCGTCATGATTTTTTTCATGCGAACGGGTGCCGCATCAGCGATCATGGTTTGGAAAACATGTATGCAACTGATTTTACTGATA
>JBDUEO010000170.1:0-6984 GCA_040002335.1 Parafilimonas sp.
TGTTGCAATCAACTCTCTTTCACCTTCAGTTAAAGTACTTTCTCCGCGCAATAAAATCTGCGTTAGTTCGCGAATTGGCGCGGCAGCAATTTTATCATATTCCAGCAACCCGGTAATGCCGGGCAAATGCTCCTCTAATGGTATATATGGCATATAAATCTTTTGAGTGACCGAATTAAGAACTCAACACAAACCGTTTTCACTTATTATATTTCACTTTAATTTTTCGTGCATTCGCAAACCGTTATCATTCACTTTGCTTATTCATTAACCCGAACCTTTTTTTCTTTTAAAAAAGGAACGTGTAGAAACACGCTCCGTGTGCTTGTATTATGATTATCAAAAAACCTAAATTTTTATTTTGGCTGATATATAAAAAGTCCTTCCATCAGCAGGTAAAATTCCCGGGCCCGGATACATGGTAATTCTTCTGTTGAAATACTGTTCGTTTGTAAAATTGTTGATGCCTGCAGATAATGCATATTGTTTTGCAATTTGCCAGTTAAGCATCCAATCCCAAACATGGTATTGTGGAATTAAACCGGTAACACCATCTGCACTGCTAATGGTATTTAATGCATCATTATAACACTTACTGGTATAACTATATTGAAAACCTGTATTTACATTTTTGTATTGAAAATTAATGCCGGCTTTCTCCATCCAGTCTGGTGAGTTTTCAATATAATTTCCTTTAATGTTTACATTAACGCCGGCTTTATTTAATGTGCCGCTTGTATAACGCGCATGATTATATGCAAGTGAATTAAACACAGAAATAAATGAAGCATAACCTTGCTTCCAAACAATCATTTCTGTATAAGCTTCTACGCCTTTTGCAACAGAGTTACCAATATTGGTGGTTAATAAATGTGTTGCATTATCGGTGCCCGTAAATGATAATAATCCAACACGGTTTCCATAATATAAATAGTACGGATTAACATCAAACCGAAATACTTTATTAATGCTGCCACGCAAACCAAAATCAACATCATAACCTTTGCGGTCTTTTAAGTTTGGGTCAATTTTATCCAGTTGCGTTGCAGGTGTAATATTTGCATATAAATATGGGCGGTAAGCCTGCGAAATATTTGCATACAACTGCGTTGTTTTACTTGTTTGATATTGCAGGCCCAAACCTGCCAAAGGAAAATTTCTTTTTTGTTTATAAGACACTTTATCCGTTGCATTATTTATTAAACCATCCATTGATGAGTTGATAATTTCGTAACGAATACCGGGAATAATTAAAAGCTTTTCTGTGATGGAAAAAATGTTTTCTGCAAATGCTGCATAGTTGGTTGTGTGCAGGTTTAAATTGATGCCATAAGGTTTGGTAAGCGATAAATCGAAATCGCTGCCGGTTGTGCCAAGGCCTTTTTGCCTGCGGTTTGTTTCTTCTGTAAAATAACGAACACCTGCAGATAATGTGCTTGTATTATTTCCTAAATTATAACTATGCAACAACCTGGCTTCGGTTGTAAAACCACTGTAATAATCCCTGTCAACCTGCCGCGGGTTGTATGCATTAATAGTTGTATTGAATGTGTCTTTTACATTTGGCGCATTAATAAACTGCACACTGTTGCGCTGACCAAATATCATGTTACTAATTATTTGCAAATGCGTTTGCGCTGATAACTGGTAATTAAAAATAATGGCGGGAATATTTATTTCAGGTGCAAAATAATTTCGCGTACGCGTTGCCTGTTTACTGTTTTCGTTGAATTGCGAGTCAGTTAAACCACCACCAATTTGTTGCACATAATTCATTCTTGAAAACTGGAAAGACAAACTTCCCCTGCTGTTAAAATGGTATTGAAAGTTTGCGTAATAAGTATGATAATTAAATTTAGAATCATCGCGCCAGCCATCACCGCCGCGGTAATCATAGTAAGCGTAATAATTTATTTTACCAGATGTGCCACCAACAGCATTATAAGAATTTAAAAAATTATAACCGCCCGCGGTTTGATCGCTTTCAATGGCGAAAGGTTTTGTACTGTCGCCCTGTTTCAAAATAAAATTCATCATACCGCCAAACTGCGGGCCAAACTGCAACGCGGCAGAGCCACGCACATATTGAACTTGCTGTATTGCCTGCAACGGAATGGTGTAATGATTTTCAGGATAACCAAAAATATCAGAGTTGGTGTTGTAACCATTCTGGCGCATATTCATTTCAATACAACGATGTGCATCTGTACCGCGTGTTCCAAGATTAAGTTGTGTGCCGGCTCCATCCATTTCCCACATTCTTAAACCTGGAATTTTTGCAAATGCTGTTCGCTGCACATTGGAAGCAAGATTACCTTCCATCGTGGCTTCATACAATACATTTGTTTTTTTGCCAGCAAATACATTTACGCCATCTGTTGAAGACAAATAATAATTGCTTTTTAAAAATGTATTTACAGTAACGCTGTCTAATATTTTTGTAGGAATGGAATCTTGCTGTGCATGTACCATTATATGCATGCTAAGTATTACTGCTAACAGCATGATTTTATTTTTCATTATAACTTGAATTCAAAAACAACATGTTGCTGCTATAAAAAAGCAGATGTTGTTTTTTGATCTTTTGTGATGAAAGAATAACGAACAGAAGCGCTTGTTAAAAACCATAAAGCAAGTATAGAACCATAGCTTCCGCTGCGTTCTATAAATTCAAAAAACTCCCAGTGCGGATAAAATAATTCGCTGGTTACTTTCCAAATAAATAATAGCAAAAGCACAGATGCAATTGGTTTTATTAATACAGAAACGGCTGCAAGAATTTCTAAGCCGCCAATAATGTGTGCAGCATTAATCGCATTGGAAAAACCAAGTGCTGTATATTCATCAAGCAACGATTTCTTTTCAATTAAATTAAGCCAGCCGTGGCCAAAAATTAAAAGAAAAACAACAACACGCAAGCAAATTTTTACGCGTTTAACTGTTGCTTCATTAAATTGAATATTTTGTACACCGATTGGTTTCTTCCATTGGTTATTGTTTTTTACATAGGTTAGCAACAACAATGCAAGTGGCGCGCCGTAATTACCGGTACGCTCAATAAATTCTGCAAATGGTTCGCCCGATAAAGGGCGCAACAAAGCTGTAATAAAGCCCCATACAACAAGCCATGCAACAATAATTCTTAAAGGATAAAAAAGAATTAAAACCCCCAAGCAAATATCAATTGTACCGAGATAAGGCATCAATGTAATAGCCGTATTATGCGCAATACCAAATACCGCAAAATAGTTGCACCAGACTGCTTTTGTTATTATACCAAAACTTCCGTGGCCAATAAAACACAGAGCACTTGCAATGCGCAGCGGGTAATAAATTTTCTTTTCAGTTGATGATTGCACTATCAATGTACTTTGAAATAATTAATTTGCTTTTGCAGTTTCTTTTTTTGCTTCCATTAATTTATCCATTACAAGGTTGCCAATTTCTGCGCCCTGGTTTCTGCCTTCAACAATGGCCTGGTAATAATGAATGCCACCATAAAAACGGCTCATTGAAACTTCCCATGCTGCATCATTAAAAGATTTAAAATGCCTGTCAGGCCAGCTCCAGTCGCGCTCAGAAGAATCAACAAAAGAAAAATTATCGCCATATAACCTTGTAAGAAATTGTGCTGAAGCTGCAGATATTACAGAGTGTGCACTGATGTATTCCGGAAAAGGCGGTGTTTGTAAAAATGGTTTCCAGTTAGGATCAATATATAAATTGATATAGGTTTCGGGGCGAATCATATCGTAATGATATTTACACCACCAGCATGCAATAAATCCATCAAACATACCTATTGAAGCGCCCGTGTAAGCAAATACGGTTGCATAAAAATCATCTTTATGTTCTTTGGTTACTGTACCAATAATTTCTATCCAATGCCCGCAAGGTGTCATCGCTTTTGTGGCAAACATTACGTGGCCTTCCTGGTGCAGTTTAAAAGAATTACAATCCCAGAAATTTGCTATCGATTGTTGTGTGGTATCTAACGCGTTTATGGTATCGTACACCTGCTTTGCCATCTTATAAAACTTACTTGTTGAATCTTTACTGAATGGCGGCGGTGGCACTATTGGAAATGTGTTTGGAGAATCCAGCGCAAGTGTTCGTATCGTCATCCATTTTGGTTCAACTGCATCAAAATATCCTGGCGGCGTTGGCGACCAATGGCCATCCAAACCTGTTACACTAAATTTTGAACCACGCGTTTTACCATAATTATCGCCTTTGCTCCATACAAGAATTGCGTTCGCAACTTCATTGCCATAACTTACAGAACTGTCAAACATTTCTGTTGTCATGTTTGTATTTTTCGCAAGTGTTTTTATTGAATCAATTAATCCATCCATTTGTTTTTCAGAAAAGGTTAGCTCACGGCCAATTTTTGTCATTGCAATTAATGAAGCGAAAGGAAAATCAACCTGCGCTGGTTTAGCAGGTGATGGAATGTTTTTCAGATCTTTTATTTTTCCTTCAAGCGAAGCATAATGATGCCCTTCTTTTGACAACACTTCATACGCCGCAAGATTGGAATACGCAAAAACTCTTGATGCAACAGGCGGCGTGAATATGTCATAAATAACCACATAATTCAGTTCATGCATTGTTTTAGTGTACAGCTCAGGATTATGCATTACTGTTTTATAATCTTTTTTATTGCATGAGGAAAAAACAACAACACTTATTATCATTCCTAAAAAAATAGCTCTCTTCATTTTGCTTAATATTTTTTTTGTTTTTAAAAATACACTGCTAAGAATAACAGCGTTTTATTGCTTGTATTATGATATAAAGATTTATTAATTATTTTAATTTTCATTTCAAAAATTTCTCTCGTTTTAAAAAATACCCCGCTAAGAATAACGGCGTTTATTGCTTGTATTATGAGACAAAAATTTAAAAAATTTATTTATTCTGCACCGTCTTTCATTGCACGCAACACTGCATACGTGCCAACTTTTCTTCCGGTTACCAGGCCTGAGTCGCAATCTGCTTTAGTATGTATGCCTGAAATAAATCTTGATACTGCTGCTTCTGACGACATGGATTCATACACACTCGCGTTGGCAGGAATAATATGACCCAATATTGTTGAAGCTGCTTCACTGAATGTGGAATGCCCTGATATATATGATGGAAAATTTGGAATGCCGGTTAATGTTTTTATGTCCGGCATCATTTGCGTTGGACGCGGATTAAAATAAAAATACTTTGTGTTCCAGCACACAATTGCAGCATCCATTTCAGCCATATTTAATAAAGCCATGTTGCGCGCCCAACGCACTTCGCTATAATTTTGTTTGATGAAATCTTCTGCTGCAATAGCATCCCAATGGCCAGCGGGCGTATAGGTTCCAACACCATCGGCCCAATATTGCACAGTTCGGTTTTGCTCTCTTGTTGGATTTTTTATTTGATTGTACGCGTCTTGATTTTGCAGCGCAAAATCATTGCTGCCTGTTGAAGACGGAGCAGCAGGACGCAGGTTTATTACCGTTAGCGAATCAAATAAAAAAGGAAGAACATTACCGTATAGCGGCAACATAGGAGGGCGCTTCGGAACCTCCAAACTATACCATGGTGTTTGCCCGGCTGCAACGGTATTGGCTACAAGTGAGTTCCATTCATCAGCATTACCACCAGCAACGCCGGCATGATCTGCTTTTGCCCTTGCAGTAAATAATACAGCTATCTGCCTGCCTAAAGCTTCACCTGCTCTAACATCAGTACGTGTTGCACTTCCGCTTTGTATCGCTGCGAGCTCTTCATCATCTAACTTCTGTTGAATGTTTGCCACTTCTGTTGGAAACATCATTTTCATTATTTCAGAAGTAACACCTGCAAGCACACCTGCTTCCGAAGGATATGAAGACAAACCTGTTTTTCCATTCATTGCATTTACAGAAGAATCAACACTGTAAGGCGCTGGTTGATTGTATAATTTTTTATAGTACCAACACGCAACTAATGCATCATATTGTGCTGCACTTAAATAAGCAAATGCGCGTGCAGCAAATGGCGGATTCGAAAACGGAAATTCCGGATAGTTAAACGGGTTCTGTGCATTAGGAATAGGAAAAGTGCCGTCTTCGTTTTGATATGGAGGCAGGTTGTGTTTTGCAACCAGCTCACGTATGGTTTCATTCCACCTTAAAACGCCACCTGCGCCCCAGTAACGAATATTATTGATGTTATCGCTATTTAAATTTTGTTGATACCCTTTTATTTCATTAAGGTCTGCGAGGTATGCAGATGAATTGGTTAATGGTGGTGCCGCTACTGCAAATGAATCTGGCCTTGATAATAAAACAGGTTTCCATGCGCCTGCATCAATATCCTGTGAAACCGGATTAAGTGCAGGAATATTATCCGTTCTGTTTTCAATATGTTTTGAACAGGATGCGTAAAGCAACCCGCTTAAAGTAATGATCGTTATAAAAAATATCTTTCTCATAAATTTTTCTTTTATTGTTTTAGCGTAATCCGCAGAGTTTGCATGAATGCGAGGCATTAACTTTTGAATGAGAGAATGGAATGATATAAAAAACAGAAGCATTAAATTCTGTTGCCTTACCAACATTTCTGCCATCAACCACATAACTACCTCCTGCATCAAAAGAAAGCGAAGGCAATTTTTTTATAAACGTGTACTTAATATGTACACCTGCTATACTTGCATTCATACCGTTGCTTGGAAATGGCATATCATTTCTGCGGATATCAAAACCACCAAGTGTTCTGTTTTGCTGAAAAAATGCTTCCGCAATCAACCTAAAACTTCTGTAACCGGTTCTTATATTATAGCTTGCCATATCAGGCATTTCAACTTTATTAGTCAAATGCATTTCCGTTGTATAATAAGCAGTGCGGTCAATCTTAATATTATTTCTGTATTGATACGTGCCTGAAGCAGTTGCAAAAAAGTCATGGTTTTGATAATCTGCCATCAGTCTTGCTGAAAAAGTAGTACTGTGTAAG
>JBDUEO010000171.1:0-6981 GCA_040002335.1 Parafilimonas sp.
CAAACACATATTTTTTTTACCTGTTCCAGAATTTTTTTTTTACAAACATAAGCTAAAGCAACAATCATAATTATTTGAAAACCGGCTTCATTAGCCGCAAATAATGTTTCTTAATATCTGCGATATTTCCTGCGCATTTTCCATAATCATTAAATGGCCGCCGTTATTTATTGTTATATCAGCTTGAACAAATTTATAAGGCAGCAATTTATCATTCGTTCCATGCAGGTGAATAACATTTGACGGAACGATTTCATTTTGCCAGTTTACAATAGCGCCGGTTGCCCAACGATAAAAATGTACATCAGCGTGCTTTGCAACACGCTTAACATACTTTTTTGTGAAGTTTTTTTTTGCACCAAGAAAAAAATTTCGCGTTATGTTTTGGTTTTTTACCGGCCATTCAGGCAAAATTTTGTACACCGGAAAATACCTGAAAATTTTCCAGTGAAAAGGAATTTCGTTTTTTGTTTTTACGCTTGAAATAATTATTGTTGTTGATGAAGGAATCGCGTTTGCAATTTCAACGGCGATCATTCCGCCAAGTGATAAACCAAATATTAAAGGCTTTTCATCATGAATATATTTCTCTTTGAAACGCATTGCATAATGATGCAATGATTCATTTTTTAAAGGCTCTATCCATTTTAAAAAAACAGGTTTTACAAAAGATAAATTCAGGTATTGAAACACGCCTTCATCTGCGCCTAAACCTGGTATGCAATAAATAGTTTGCATTAATTTTTACTTTAAGTTATTCGATCAGGTCAGTATCTAAGATTGAATAAAAATAATTATCAACCCATTTTCCTCTTATTGGTAAAATTTTTCTTTTGCAACCTTCCATTTGCATTCCAACTTTTTTAAGAACTTTTATTGATGCAATATTTTTAACAGCGCAACCCGCTTCAATACGATGCAGGCCTAAATTTTGAAAGCCAAATTGTATAATATTTTTTAAAGCTTCTGTTGCATAACCTTGCTTCCAATAATCAGGATGAATCTTATACCAAACTTCCGCAATTTTATAATTACGCTTGCCTAAGTTTAATGCAATTAATCCAACGAATTCATTTATTTTTTCCAGTTGAATGCAAAATGTGTAAGATGTTCTTGAAATAATATTTTTTTGATGAATCCATTCATTTAATAAAAGTTCTGTTGTTTGAATATTTCCAGGAATGCCTGATGTATTAAACTCATCAATTTCAGGAAGAGAGTGAAGCTGATGAATTTTTTCTAATTCTGCCAACGACAATTCTTTTAACTGTAATCGCGTTGTAAAAAGTTCCATGTTTTTGTTTGAGCAACTTAAATATTATATCGCCTTCACCAGGTAATAACTCTTCTTTCCTTTTTGCACCAATAAATATTTATGATGTAAAAGCATATCAGGAGAAATCATAAAATCTATCGCGGAAATTTTTTTGCGGTTAATACTTACGCCGCCATTTTGTATCATTTTTTTTGCTTCGCCTTTGCTGGGGAAAATATTTGTTTCAGCAAGAAAAGAAGTTGCATCAATACCTGCATTAATTTTTGATAATGCATAATCAATTTTTACAACACCTTCCATCATTTGCAGATCTTCTTCGCTTAAACTTTCTGCACTTGCATTTTGATTTGCAAATAACTTTTCTGTTGTTTCCAATGCTTGTTTTAAACCTGCTGCATCATGTACAAATAATGTAATATTTTCAGCCAAAGTTTTTTGTAATGATCTTAATTCAGGTGCTGAATTATGACTTAATATTAATGATTCAATTGTTTCTTGATTAAGAAATGTGAAAATCTTTATCCATTTTTTAGCATCATCATCTGCAGCATTTAACCAGAATTGATAGAACTGGTAAGGCGACGTTTTTTCTGCATCAAGCCAAATATTTCCTTTCTCTGTTTTGCCAAATTTTCCGCCATCACTCTTGGTAAGCAACGGGCAAGTAAATGCAAATGCTTCTCCGTTTGCTTTGCGCCGGATTAATTCTGTGCCGGTTGTAATATTTCCCCATTGGTCGCTTCCGCCTATTTGCAGTTTACAATTATGATTTTTATACAACCAATAAAAGTCATAGCCTTGAATTAACTGGTACGTAAACTCAGTAAAACTTATGCCAGTCTCACCTTCAATTCTTTTCTTCACACTATCTTTTGCCATCATATAATTTACCGTAATATGCTTGCCGACATCACGTATAAAATCAAGAAAAAACATTTCTTTAAACCAATCATAATTATTAACCATAACAGCAGCATTAGGTTTTGATTCATCAAAATCTAAAAACTTTTCTAATTGTTTTTTTACACCGTTTTGATTGTGTTGTAAAATATCTTCACTTAATAAATTACGTTCTTCACTTTTGCCGCTTGGATCGCCAACCATTCCGGTTGCGCCGCCAATTAATGCATAAGGTTTATGACCGGCTTTTTGTAAATGCACCAACAATAAAATAGGAACAAGGCTTCCGATATGCAAGCTATCAGCCGTAGGATCGAAACCAATATATGCAGATGTAGATTCTTTATTCAACTGATCTTCCGTGCCTGGCATTATATCCTGCAACATTCCGCGCCAGCGCAATTCTTCAATCAAATTCATTTAGTAAATTTTTGCAAAAGTGTTACGTAAAAAATCAAAAGTCAAAATTAAAAAATTCAGCATCCATTATTTATAACAGTTGATTTAAACATTAACAGATGATAATTCGCTAAAAGTATCTTTAAGCTTTGCATACAAACCTTTATAAATTTCAAAATACTTTTTATATATGTTATGATTATCGCTATCTGGTTTAAAAGTTTTTACATTCTTCAAAAACATTTTTGCGGTGCTGATGTTTTTTACTTTGCCAATGGCTTTCATTCCGATAAAAGCAGCGCCCAATGCAGATGCATCTGCTGATTCATTCACAATAATTTTTTTGCCCGAAACGTCAGTAAGTATTTGCACCCATTCATTCGATTTAATAATGCCGCCGCTTAAATAAATATTTTTAATAGCGCCGCTTGTTTCTTCCAAAGCTTTCATTACATCAACAATAGCAAAACATACGCCTTCCAAAACCGCTTTTGTTATATGCTGTTTTGTGTGTGCCGATGTTAACCCTATAAAAGCGCCTTTTGCACTTTCATCCCAAACAGGAGAGCGTTCGCCAATTATATAAGGAAGAAATATTAATCCATTTGCGCCTGGCATAATTTTATTTGCATCTTTCAATAATGCCTTAAACTTTTTTTCATCTTTAAAATTATCTTCAAAAACTTTTTCAATAAGCCATTGCAAAGCAATGCCACCATTATTTATTGCACCGCCAGTTATGTACATTCCATCGGTTATATAATAGCAAAACAGCCTTTCTTTTTTATCAATTAAATATTTGTTTGATGTTATACGCACAGCGCCGCTTGTACCAACTGTTACCGCCGCATTGGTGGCATTAATTATTCCGCTGCCTAAATTTGCCAATGCTCCATCGCTTGCGCCAAGCACAAACGGAATTGCACTTTTTATTTTTAACTTATTTTTTATAGATGGAAGCAATGCTGTTTCAAAATGTTCAACCGGTTTTAATGCTGAAAGTTGATTTGCTGTAATGCCTGCAATATTTAATGCTTCATTATACCAGCATAATTTTTTCTCATCAAATAAGGCAGTTGCTGCTGCAACAGAATAATCAACAATGTATTTATCAAACAACTTTAAAAAAACATATTCTTTAATTGAAATGAATTTATATGCATTGCGAAAAATATTTTTTTCTTCATGCTTTAACCAAATCAATTTACATAAAGGCGACATGGCATGAACAGGAACCCCGGTTATTTGATACAATTTTTTTGCAATTGGTTTTTGCTCTAATTCATGTGCATATTTTGCGCTGCGCAAATCTGCCCATGTAAGCATATTCATTAACGGCTTGCCATTTTTATCAACTGCAAGCAGGCTGTGCATAGCTGCACTAAAAGAAACACAGGCAATGTTTTCTTCTTTACAAAATATAATTGATTGCTGAAGCAACTTAAATACAGCATTAAAAACTTCATCAGCATTTTGTTCATTCCAACCAGGTTTGGGTTCTATTGGTTTTGTGGCCGATTGAAATGATTTTACCACTTTTGCTTTGGAATTAAGTATAACTGCTTTGCAATTGGATGTGCCTATATCTATCGCTATAATATTCATTGTGCAACGAAAATAAAAAAAGCGTTCCGTTTAAAACGGTTTATACTTACTTTAGCTTTTCCAACAATAAAAATTAAAATTTAGAATGGGGACGTTACAGATAAAAAAAAATCCGAAGAAATATGATGCTGTAATTATTGGGTCCGGTGCTGGCGGCGGAATGGCAACTTACGTACTGGCAAAGGCCGGTTTAAAAGTTTGTTTAATTGAAGCCGGCCCAATGTATGATCCAAAAAAAGATTCAAACCAGTTAGAACCGCCATGGGCTTCGCCAAGGAGAGGAAGAAGCACAAAATTTCGTCCGTTTGGCGATTTTGACGGATGCTATTGGGGTTGGGAAATTGATGGCGAACCATATACGCATGTTGGTGATACAAAGTGGGATTGGTGGCGTGCAAGAATGTTGGGTGGAAGAACCAATCACTGGGGAAGAATTTCATTGCGTTTTGGCCCAAAAGATTTTAAGAAAAAAGATATAGATGGCTTGGGCGATAACTGGCCGATTGGCTACGATGATGTAAAACCTTATTATGATAAAGTAGAAAGTTTAATTGGTGTATTTGGCACCAACGAAGGATTGCCAAATGATCCGGATGGAATTTTTATTCCGCCGCCTAAACCGCGTTTACACGAAATGTTGATAAAGAAAGCAGGCACATCATTAAACATTCCTGTTATTCCATCACGTTTATCTATTCTTACAAAAAAAATAAATGATGAACGCGGACAATGTTTCTTTTGTGCGCAATGCGGCAGAAGCTGTAAAGTGTATGCTGATTTTTCTTCCTCATCCGTATTAATAATTCCTGCTTTAAAAACCGGCAATGTTGATTTACTTACCAACTGTATGGCGCGTGAAGTAATTACCAATAAAGAAGGTTTGGCAACGGGCGTTTCCTACGTTGATAAAGAAGATATGCAGGAATATGTTGTAGAAGGGAAAACGGTAATTCTTGGTGCAAGCGCCTGCGAAAGTGCAAGATTATTATTAAATTCAAAATCTTCTGTACATCAAAATGGTTTAGCTAATTCAAGCAATGTAGTTGGAAAATATTTGCATGATTCTACCGGTGCAGATATGGGTGGATACTTGCCAAATTTGTTTGGCCGTAAACGTTATAATGAAGATGGTGTTGGCGGCATGCACGTATATACACCATGGTGGCTGGATAATAAAAAGCTTGATTTTCCGCGTGGTTATCATATTGAATATGGTGGAGGAATGGATCAGCCTGCATATGGTTTTGGATGGGATATTCAAAGCATAAACGGCAAACCTGTTGCTACAAGAAAAAAGAAAGAAGCAGGTGGTTATGGCAAATCTTTAAAAGAAGATTACCGCTTTTTCTATGGTGCATCAGTAGGCATGGCAGGTCGAGGTGAAGCTATTGCGTTTGAAAGTAATTTATGCGAGATTGACCCGACTATGGTTGATAAATACGGAATTCCAGTGCTTCGCTTCAATACTAAAAATAGCGGGTATGAAATAAAACAAGCGAAGCACATGAAGGAAACATTTAAAGAAATTCTTACAAATATGGGTGCTGTTATAACTTATGGCGATGATGGCCCTGAAACAGATTATGGTTTGCATAACCCGGGAAATATTATTCATGAAGCCGGAACTGTAAGAATGGGGAGCAATGCTAAAACTTCTGCGCTAAATTCTTTTTGCCAGGCGCACGATGCTAAAAATGTTTTTTGTGTTGATGGCGGACCTTTTGTTTCGCAAGGCGATAAAAATATTACACATACCATTCTTGCCTTATCGTGGAGAACAAGTGATTATATTATTGACCAGATGAAAAAACAAAATATTCCTTCAGCATAAATATTAACTATTTAATTTTTTATTATGGACAGAAGAAAATATTTAAAAACACTTGGTGTAACAGCTGTAACTGCAGGTGTTTTAGTTGATGCATGTAAAAATGATGTAAAAGAAAATGTTGTTTCAGCGCCAACTGCTGAAAATGAAAGTGTAAGCACCATTAACAGGATGCCGGAAGAAAAAGCGTACGAAAATGCCATTAAAAAAGAAACTGACTTTTTTACCCATGAAGAGTTAGCTACTATTACCATACTTGCAGATATTATTATCCCAAAAGATGAAGTAAGCGGCAATGCAAGTGATGCAAAAGTTACAGATTTTATAGCATATATTGTAAAAGATGAACCTGATTATCAAACGCCATTACGTGGCGGGTTGCGCTGGCTTGATATTTATTGCCTGAATAATTATCAAAAAGCTTTTAAAGATTGTTCTGCACAACAACAAATTGAAGTGGTTGATGCAATAGCTTATCCTGCAAAAGCAAAACCCGAAATGAGTTACGGCGTTCAGTTTTTTAATTTAATGCGCAATTTAACTGCCACTGGTTTTTATTCAACGCAAATGGGTTGGAAAGATATAGGTTATGTTGGCAATATTCCAAACCAGTGGAACGGCGTTCCAGACGATGTACAAAAACAATACAATGTTGCTTATACCCAAAAGGAATTAAAAGAATGCATCAGCTTTTCTTAATATAATCCTGATTATTACCTGCTTTTGCATGTATTGCTTTTAACCTGTTTTCTTTATTTTGCCTTTTTTTGGTGTACACTATTGCAGCAAAAAAAGTTGAAATTGCAATTATTATTGGTTTAAAAATACCAGTTTCCATACTGTAAGTTTTATTGAACTTAATGTATTTTATACGCAATAAAATTGTTAAAGGTTTGTCAGCGAAAATCTTTTTTATAATTTTTATTCATTACCAACATGAATTAGATTACCAAATTCTTGCTCTTGCACTATC
>JBDUEO010000172.1:0-6977 GCA_040002335.1 Parafilimonas sp.
CATTTAACCATCAGCAATCTTGAAAAAACAACGCAGCGTAACAGGGAAAAACAAAGACAAGACAGGCGAAACGTTCCAAACCAGCCGCAACAAAATCAACAAAGAAATAATCCACCTCAAAAGCAAAGACCACCACAACAAAGACCGCCTCAAAACCAGCAAATGCCAAACAAGCCACCTCAAAACAATAATCGCAACAATCCACCGAAAAAAGATAATTAGTAATGCCCTTTACATTTTACAATAAGAATTTGTTCTTTAGTTATTTTATAAATTAATCTATGTTCTTGCGTAATTCTCCTGCTCCAATAACCTGCCCATTCATTTTTTAAAGGTTCCGGTTTTCCTATGCCTTTAAATAGATCTCTGTCAATATCGCGAATTAATAATTTAATCCGTTCCACCATTTGCTTGTCTGTTTCAAACCAATCGTTATATTCTGCAAATGCCAGTGAAGTAAAAGCTATTGTTTTATTCATTGCTTTTGGCTGGGGAATAATTCATAAAATCTTCCATTGTAAAACTTTGGATATTTTCATTTTCTTCTGCCTGATAAATAGATTTGTTTAAGGCTTCTGTGTAAATAGGATCATACTCGTTTAAAGAAATAGTTACATCAACATTTTTATTGTTTCCAATAAGAGATTTTATTTTATCCAAAAGTTTTGTATTGAGTTCAGAAGGGCTTACTTTAATAATTGTTTCCATATAAATATTTCTAAAAAGTAAATTTAAACAAATAAAATTTTCATTCCTTGTTTGCTCTTATTAAGCTGTCTTTTACCAGCTTATTTTTTTTGTACGCTTTCATTTCTCGGTAAAGCTTCTTTCTATCTTTTTTATTGAAGTGATATAAACTTTTTAAGTTTGGTTTTCCTGCATCTATCCATGCAGAATACCAAAAGTCAGCAACCATGTTTGCAGAATTAATCAACTGATTATTTATGGTAGAACCTAAAGCTGCTGCATATTGTATAGCAAAAGCTTTTGTGTACACTTTTGTCTTTTTACCGTAATACCTTTTCTCAATATATTTTGAGCTGTCCGGAAATTTTTTTGACACTTCCTTTTCTTTCTCAAACAATTCAGGCAATAAAGCATGCGCTCTTTGTACGGCGTTCCAAACAGCAGCGGATTTATTTTTTATATAGATTGCTTTGTGTTTTGAATGCAAATTGTAATTGCTTAATTCAAGTTCAGGAATAGCAGATTCCCACAAAGCATGTATGCCTTTTTGGTTGGTTAATTGCCCGTCGTAATTATTGGTTGTATGTAAAGGCACATTTGCATCTTCAATGTAATGCGCCATATCATCAGCATAAAGAATAATACTGTCTGTATTTTTTTGTTTAAATGCATGTATTAATGAATCATATTCAATTAAAACCTGGTAAGGCACATAACCATATCGTTTTAATGTATCCAAAGAATATTTTGCAACTGCAATTTGCCAGTCATGCGGCATTGTGTTAATAGCATCTGCTCCATAATTTTCAAGATCTATAAAATGTTTTGGCCCTTCTGTTTTATCTGTATAACGCCGTTTATCAGGACGAATAGCATTTATTGTTAATGAATCTATATTAGAAAAGAAAAATTTTCTTAGCTGTTTTGGCAATTGATAAATCGCCAATTGTGTTGCGGTTTCATGAACGTAAAATCCCCAACTGCAAAGCGAAATAATAATTACAAAACAGGATGAAAACAACAATACATTATTGAAACCTTTTCTCATAACATTACTTAAAATGTAAAGGTAATTTGTATGTATAGTGATTGAATTAAATTAATGTAAAGTTGTTTTAAGTTGCAGCTAACAATAATAAGTAAAACACAACGTATTTTTGCTGCGCATGAGTGTTGATGCACAAAAATATGAGGCTGTAATTGGGTTGGAAGTGCATGCGCGCCTTTCAACAAACAGTAAATTATTCAGCAGCGATTCTAATAGTTATGGCGCAGCACCAAACGAAAATGTAGGTGTAATTACATTGGCGCATCCGGGCACGTTGCCAAAAATAAATAAGAAAGCAATTGAATATGCGGTGATGATGGGCATTGCATGTAATTGCCACATCAACCAAAAAAATTATTTTGCGCGCAAACATTATTTCTATCCTGATCTTCCAAAAGGTTTTCAAACATCACAACATACAGCGCCAATTTGTTTGGGCGGGTTTGTTACCATTCATGCATCAAATGGCGAGCGCAATGTAAAACTGCATCATATACATTTGGAAGAAGATGCCGGCAAAAGCATTCACGATGCGGATGAAAATTATACTTTGATTGATCTTAACCGTGCAGGCACACCATTAATTGAAATTGTTACAGAACCAGATATGCATTCGGCAGAGGAAGCTGGTTTATTTGTAACCGAATTAAGAAAACTGGTAAGATGGATACAAGTATGCGATGGAAATATGGAAGAAGGAAGTTTGCGTTGCGATGCAAATATTTCGTTGCGGCTAAAAGGTGAATTAAAACTGGGAACAAAAGCAGAAGTGAAAAATTTAAACTCCATCCGCAACATAAAGAAGGCAATTGAATTTGAAATTGAAAGAATGACTGGTTTGCTTGAAAATGGCGAAAAAATATTTCAGCAAACAAGAAGTTTTGATGCAACAAACGATACAACATTTGCTATTCGCGAAAAAGAAGAAGCAAACGATTACAGGTATCTTCCGGAACCGGATTTGCCGCCACTGAATTTAAGCGATGAATATATTTTCAATATAAAAAACAGCTTGCCTGCTTTGCCGCAACAGTTATATAAAAAGTACCAGTTAGAATATGGATTGAATGAATATGATGCTGCACAATTAACAAGCGAAAAAGAAATTTCGAATTATTTTGAAGATGTAATTCAGTATTCAAAAAACTACAAAGCAATTGCCAATTGGATTAATGGTCCCGTAAAACAATTGCTGAATGAATCAGAAATTTTATTGAATGATATTGCGGCAAACAGGCTCGCTGCTATTATTGATATAGTTGAAAAAGACGAAGTAAGTTTTTCAAATGCCTCATCAAAACTATTACCTGAAATAATTAAAAATAATGCTGAAAGTGTTGCGGCAATTGCATTACAGCTTAACATCATTCAAACAAAGAATACAGATGAATTAAAAGAATGGGTAACTATTGTTTTAAATAAAATGCCTGATAAAGTTGCTGAATATAAAAAAGGAAAAAAAGGTTTAATGGGTTTATTTGTTGGTGAAGTAAAAAAACTAAGCAAAGGCAAAGCTGATGCTAAAATAGTAACCAACCTATTTGAAAAAGAATTAAATTAATGAAACAACATTATACAATGAAAAATATACTATACATCGCTTTTGTGATTTTTATTGCATCATCATGCAATAATGAAACCGGTAGTTTTACCGTAACCGGGAAAATAAAAAGAGCCACTTCAGATTCAGTATATCTTCAAGAACTTTCCTACACTACGCCAGATTTAAAAGTTATGGATTCCGCTAAAGTAAATGCTGACGGCAGCTTTACATTAAAAGGTGTTTCGCCGCAACAAAATTTATTTGTTTTGGGCTTTAAAAATAATCCTGCGGTTATTTTAATAAACGATTCAAAAAAGATAAATATAGATTTTGATCTTGGCGGTGTAAATTTTCCTGAGATAAAAGGCTCGGATGCCACGCAGGAATTGTACACATTTATCAGGAATTATTGGGGTAAAGATTCTTTGCTTTCGTCCACGTATTACCAGCTTGATTCATTAGGAAAAGAAAGCAATCCTGATACCGCGCAATTAAAAAGTGTGCAACAGGTTTACACGCAACAATTAAGTTCGCTTGATGATTTGATAAGTGGTTTTATCAACCGTTCAAAAAATCCTGCAGCAATATGTTTTGTTATTGATAAAGCCAAAGGTGCCGTTGCTCCTGAAGAACTAACTGCTTTGGTAGATAATGCGTCAAAGCGTTTTCCAAATCATACAGGCATTGCATCTTTTAAAACTGCGCTTGCACCACAGCCAACTTCTCCTGCAAGTACAACATATGCATTACTTAATCAACAGGCACCCGATTTAACTATGCCCGGAACTGATGGAAAAAGTATCAGCATCAGTAATTATAAAGGCAAATATGTGCTGGTTGATTTTTGGGCGAGCTGGTGTAATCCATGCAGACAGGAAAACCCAAATGTTGTAGTTGCTTACAATAAATTCAAAAATAAAAATTTCGCAATTCTTGGTGTTTCACTTGATGATGATAAAGCTGCGTGGCTGAAAGCTATACAAGACGATCATTTAACATGGACACACATGAGCGACCTGCAATCGCCAAGTGCAGCAGCAACCACTTACCAGTTTGATGGCATTCCATTTAATGTGTTGATTGATCCATCGGGAAAAATAATTGCTTCAGGTTTGCGTGGCGAAGCACTTGAGCAAAAATTAACTGAAGTGCTTAAATAAGCTGTTTTCTTAACATTTTTTTCAATAAGAGAAATTCAAAACATATCGAAATATGTATTTACTTTGTGTTTCAAAGTGCTTTTATTATGAATGAATCCGAAAAGCTTTCCAGCGAATTGCACGACATAAAAGAGATTATGGAACGCAGTAGCCGGTTTATAAGCTTAAGTGGTTTAAGCGGTATTTCTGCAGGGATTTGTGCATTGATTGGTGCCTGGCTTTCCGGCATTGTTATACAAAGAAATAAATGGGCCGTTCACAATTTAAAACGATCAATTGCTGATACTGATTCTATACTATATGGCGATTTTGTACACAGCCATTTGTTCCAGATTGCCATAATAACTTTTGTGGCGGCAGCTTTTTTTGCTTTTGTTTTTACCTATCGCCGCAGCAAAAAAACAAATACACCCATTTGGGGAATTACGGCGCGCCGGTTAACAATTAATGTAGTTGTACCAATGATAACGGGCGGCTTTTTTTTATTTGCACTTATTCAAAATGGCGTGTATGGTTTTATTGCGCCGGGTTGTTTAATATTTTATGGATTAGGTGTTTTAAATGCCAGTAAGTACACATTGCCCGAAACGAGATACCTGGGTTATAGTGAAATTATTCTTGGTGTTATTAATCTTTTCTTTATTGGGCAGGGATTATATTTTTGGGCAACCGGATTTGGATTGCTACATATTTTTTACGGAAGTTTTATGTGGTGGAAATATGAAATGAATCATAAGAATTTTTAACTGCATGCAATTCAGCAATAAAAATTTTTATGTTGAAACTTCTTATAACAAATGAACAAAACACGCATGATTGAAACTGAAGAAATAATTAATGAAAAATCCGATTGAAAATTTAAATAAAACATTCGACAGCCGCATTCGTTTGGGAATAATGAGTGCGCTTATGGTAAATGCATCTATAAACTTTAATGATTTGAAAGAACTGATAAATGTTACAGATGGAAACCTTGCCAGCCATATAAAAGCGCTGGAAGAAAATGGTTATATAAAAGTGCAAAAGGGTTTTATAGGTAGAAAAACAAACACACTCTATTCTGCAACAAAGGATGGTGAAAAGGCATTCCGCTTTCATCTTGAGGCATTAGAAAAGATGATAAAAAATATAGAATAAAAAATTTTTTGTTAAGAAACTTTGAAATTCAAAGTGCTTTTAAACTAATAAATTACTCAGTCATCTATCATCAGCAAATACTTTAAAATGAGAATTTCATAACACATTGCAAAATCTAATAAAAAAATGTATTCAGCAATGCTAATTATTGTCAAACCAAATAATCTTAATTTTTATGTTACGCTTTAAAATTATACTTCGCTCAATGCTCTCGCTGCCGGTTGTAAGAGAAGCACAAAATCATTACGTAATTGTTTTATGCACACTAACATATTTTGGACTTCTTTTTATGGTGCTTAAAACTTTTAAATATAACACCAACAAAGACAAATTTGAAGAGTAAACTTTTAATCAAATGATTCAAACCAACCAGGCAACTGTTTACAGGCAGGCGCTTAACAAAACATTTATAAATGCTTTTAACGGCATACAATATTTTTTTAAAACTGAACGAAATGGAAAGATACAAGCCAGTGTTGCTGTTTTAGTAGTGCTTGCAGGTTTTTATGTAAAGCTTTCGTCTTTTGAATGGATCATTACGCTTATGTGCATTGGTGCCGTATTATCGCTTGAAATGTTAAACAGTGCGGTGGAGCAATTATGCAATATGGTACACAGCGAATACCATCCTATAATAAAAATTATAAAAGATGTTGCTGCCGGTGCTGTGCTGGCAGTTTCTATTATAAGTTCAATTATCGGGTTAATTATTTTCATTCCTAAACTATTACAATTATTATGAAACTTAAAAAGATGAATGAAACACAAAAGCTAATTTCTGTTTCATTATTATTCACATTATCGCTGTTATTTATAAGAGCATTGTATACAGGCGGCTTTACTTATTTTTTTTATCCGTGGAATTTATTTCTTGGCTTGGTTCCGCTATTCTTCAGCGGCTTATTGGTAAAAGAAAAAACACTTAGTTATAAAAGCATTTTGTTTTTTGCAATATGGCTTTTGTTTTTGCCTAATGCACCTTATTTAATTACAGATATTTTTCATTTTGAAGAAAGGCCGCCGGTGCCAGCGTGGTTTGATCTTATGCTGGTAGTTTCAGGTGCATGGTGCGGAATTTTATGCTTTATAATTTCTTTATTAAGAATAGAAAATTTTTTGAATGCAACCTGCAGAAAAAATCTTTCAAATAAAATAATGCCTTTACTAATTCTTTTGAGCGGTTATGGCGTGTATATTGGCCGTTATTTAAGGTACAACAGTTGGGATGTAGTTACAAGCCCTTTTGATATTCTTAAAACTTCTACCTATCATCTTCATCATCCGTTTCAAAATTTAAACGTTTGGTTATTCACGTTTATATTTTCACTGTTTCTTGGAATTATGTACTTCACTATAAAAAAACTGCCCCGCGCTTTGTTTGCAACAGGGCAGTTATAAAAAT
>JBDUEO010000173.1:0-6951 GCA_040002335.1 Parafilimonas sp.
TTATCAATAATTTTTTACCAACACTTGAAGACAGGTTAAGATTAAATATGGCAGTCCCGGTTACTTCGCGCACCAGTGCCGATTTTAGTAGCCTGGGAATTATCCAGGCAGCAGCATTAGGCCTTACAGATCCGCGTTTTGATGGCGATGCTTCTTTACAATTCATTCCAAATATGGATGGCTTTCCAAACGGAAGAAGATTGGAAGATGATGTTACAACTATTGAGTTGCAGGCTGTATCAGGTGTTGCTTTAGCAGCTATTGGTTTATGGTATGATGATTATACAGTTGGTGTTACTACAAGCGGGTTAACGCCAGACTTTCTTAATGTATATACATTTACCGGCGGCGTTACAACAAATGATACCACTTTAAAAGCCTGCTTTCCTTACGAACAAGGGCCATGGAGAGGCTTTATAGGTAAAGAATATACAGGCGTACTGGCTGTAACCTTCACTAATTTTACTGCAACAGGTATTAACAATACTTCTGCTTTAAAATGGGAAGTTGCCAACCAGGTTAACAACGATCATTACGAAGTAGAAGCAAGTACAGATGCTAATAATTACAAATCAATAGGCACCGTACCATCAAAAGGAAATGCTTCTGTTTACCAGTTTATAGATAATAATCCATCATTGTCAAAAACAAACTTTTATCGTATTAAAGAAATTGATAAAGATGGAAAATATATTTATTCAGCAGTTAAGTATGTTAAGTTTGATGCCAGCGTAATTAGTATTTCGCCAAATCCTGCATCAACCTATATCAAGATAAATTCATCAGTAGAAAACTTACAGATAAATATATTTGATATTGCAGGCAGAAAAGTTATCTCGCAGATATTAAACAGTTCATCTGCACAAATAAATATCGCTTCGTTGCCAAAAGGTGTGTACACAGTTATTGCTTATAATAACGGTACCAAAGTAGATTCAAAGAAAATTGTAAAACAGTAATATTTTGAACAATTAAACATTGCACGGTAAATTAGCCGTGTAATGTTTTTTTTTACCTGTTAATAAACGGCTAATGAAAAAGAAAAATATATACCTGCTTAGTATTGTAATTTTTTGTATTGCAGTTGCCGGCATTATTGTAAAATATAATTATAAAAAAGCGGCAGACGAAAAGAGGGATTATGTGTTGCTTGCAAGAAAAGGAGCGTTGGCAAATTCTGATGAATGGAAACAAGCTAAACACTCTTCAGATTCATTGCTTGCATTAATAAAACAAAATTCTACTGATTCAAAATCGCAGTTAAGGCTCGCAGCATTGTACATACAGGAAGCAAGGGTTACCGGCGATTATGCTTATTATGATGTTGCTGCAATGAAATATATAAATGATGTTTTAAATATTGACTCACTAAACTTTAACGGGTTAGTTTTTAAATCGCTTATTTATATGTCGCAGCATCATTTTGCAGACGGCTTGGTTGTGGCACACAAAGCGCAACATGTAAACCCCTACAATGCTTACGTGTATGGTTTACTGGTTGATGGAAATGTTGAAATGGGCAATTACGATTCGGCTGTTATGTATGCTGATAAGATGGTTTCCGTGCGTCCCGATCTTACTTCTTATTCACGCGTATCTTATGTGCGTGAAATTTTGGGCGATTATCCCGGCGCTATAAAAGCGATGCAAATGGCGGTAAATGCAGGCGGACCAGGTGATGAACATACAGAGTGGACGAGATACCAGCTTGCAAACCTGTATCAAAAAACTGATAATTATAAAAAGGCTGATACCTTATACCAGTTTTCTTTATCAATGCGGCCAAATTATGCTTACGCATTATCCGGCTTAGCACAAATTGCTGTTGCCAATAAAGATTATGCAACTGCTATACCGCTTTATGAAAAAGCAGATTCTGTTGTGGATGATTACGGCATAAAAGAAGAACTCGTTGATGCGTATCATTTGTCTGGCCAACAGGCAAAAGCCGATGCGCTTTCAAAACAGGTGATTGATGAGTTGAATGCAAATTCACAGGCTGCGGTTACCAATCAAAATTTAGGTCATTATGCTGATAGGGAACTTGCTTATGCATATCTAAAAATAAAGGATAACGACCAGGCTTTGCAACATGCAATGATGGAGTACGACAGGCGGCCGGATAATATTGACGTAAACGAAACTGTTGCCTGGTGCTATTACTGCAAAGGCGATTATGCTAAAGCAGTTCCATATATAAATGTGGCATTGCGCACCCATTCAAAGAACCCGGTTTTGTTAAGCAGGGCTGCATTAATATATTATAAATCGGGTAACCAGCAACTGGCAAAAGCAACCATTGCAGAAACATCTTTACAAAATCCATATATCGATCCTGAACTGCGAGACGAAGCAGAAAAAACGGTTGCCAAATTGTAAATTAATATATTCAGTGAATTCAAAAATTGCCTGTAACGCAAAATATTTTTGTGGACTTTGCTTTTTATTGGTTGCCGTAAATGTTCATGCACATACTATAAATTATGCTTTAGATAAAGCACCGGTAAGCAATGTATTCTGGTATTATCTTAAGCTGGGTTACATGCACATATTACCAAATGGGTTTGATCATATTTTATTTGTAACAGGCCTTTGCTTATTAAGTACAAAAATCAGCTCTATTCTTTGGCAGGCAACAGCGTTTACAGTGGCGCATTCAATAACGTTAGCGCTATCAATGAAAAATTTAATTGTTGCGCCAAGCGCTGTTGTAGAACCCATTATTGCGCTTTCTATTTTGTTTATTGCGCTTGAAAATATAATGATAGATAAGATTAGCCCGTGGAGAATTTTGATAGTGTTTATGTTCGGCCTTATACATGGAATGGGTTTCGCAAGTGCGTTAAACGAAATTGGGTTGCCAAGTAATAAATTTTTCCTGTCAATATTTAGTTTTAATGTAGGTGTTGAATTAGGGCAGATAACAGTAATTCTTACCGTGTTTGGATTAATTATAGTACCGTTTCGTAATATAAAAAATTATAAAAAAAGAGTGGTGTATCCATTGTCAATAATCATTGCGGCAATTGCATTATTCTGGACGATACAACGCGTGTTTTTTGTGTAAAGAAAGAATGCATACATGAAATTTGCAATAGCATATTATCTTCTTTTAATTTACTCAACAGTTATATTAAAACCATTAATACCTGTTGCAGAAGATGCCGTGTTTCATTGTTTCGCCGAAGCCTATCATGTTGCAACTGTACATGCTATTTATGGCAATAACCATCTTGCAAAAGAAGAAGCAAATGCAACTGATGACAGCAATAATAATTCCGCAAAAAATACTTTAAAAACAGAAGATGCAGTTGCTTTTCATATTCTTGCAACACCACAAGATTATAGTATTCAAATCTTCAACCCTCAGCGTATTTATTACATAAACCCAAAAACACCTTTGCATAAAATTGTTTTAACCAAACCTGCACCTCCACCAAAATTTTCCCGGGACTATATAACTATATAACATACTCATTATTTATACTACACAACAATTGTAGAAAGTTGTTGTGTAGTATATTATTTACCTATTGTATTTAATGCTACACCAAGCTGCAGTAACGCAGCATTTATGCTAATCCAGGCAATTGAATTTATAAACAATCAAACTTTTTATGCAAAAAATTATACTCCTTTTATTGCTATTTTCTTTATGTATGGTTACCGGTTATTCACAGCAAATAATTAAGGGAAAAATTATTGACAAGAATACGCTTGAACCGCTTGAATCTGCGGTTATCAGCAGCAGAAATAACAAGAACGAAACACTTTCAGATAACAGCGGAAATTTTGTTTTAAAAAATGTAAACAGAAATGATTCAGTATCCATTTCGTTTATTGGTTATGCTACACAGGTATTGCCGGCCAAGGCTTTTAGTAATGAAATAAATATAAAGCTTGAAAAAGGCTATATGGATTTAGCCGCCGTTGTTATCACCAGTCATTCAAATAATTTAACTACTTCACGCACGCTCAGTGCCATTGACCTGAATATGGTTCCGGTAAAATCTGCCCAGGATCTATTACGTTTAGTACCCGGCCTTTTTATTGCACAACACATGGGTGGTGGTAAAGCAGAACAAATTTTTCTGCGTGGTTTTGATGCAGATCATGGAACCGATGTAAACGTTTCAGTAGATGGATTGCCTGTAAATTTAGTATCTCAGGGACATGGACAAGGTTATGCAGATCTGCATTTTCTTATTCCGGAAACAGTAGCAAATTATGATTTTGGCAAAGGCCCGTATTATACTGACAAAGGCGATTTTTGCACAGCTGGTTATGTTGCTTACAATACAAAAAAAGTATTAGACAACAGTATGATAAAAATTGAAGGTGGCCAGTTTAATACAATACGCGGCGTAGCTCTACTAAACCTTTTAAGCGATAAAGCGAAATTGAATGGGCAAAGCGCTTACATTGCCGGCGAAGCCTTATATACAAACGGTGGCCCCTTTGATGTGCCTGAACATTTTAACCGCTTTAATTTATTTGGAAAATATAATACAAGAATTGGTGCGAATAACGATTTAACCATAAGCGCTTCATCATTAACATCAAGATGGAGGGCTGCCGGTGAAATACCAAACCGCGCAGAAGGCGAAGGTTATATAAAAGATGCTTTTGGAACAATTGATACCGCACAAGGTGGTTACACAACCCGCGCCAATGCCTATATAAAGCTCACATCAAACCTGCGTAATAATGTTGTAATGGAAAACCAGGTTTTTTATTCGCATTGCTATTTTAATTTAATTTCTAATTTTCTTTTTTATTATGTAAACCCGGTAACGGGCGATGAATTTGGCCAGCATGAAAAAAGAGATATTTATGGTTACAATGGAAAAATTTCACGCCGGGCTGTAAGTGGTAATGTTGTATTTACTTCAACAGGTGGCATTGGTGTACGGTATGATGCAACACACCCAAGCTGGCTGGCACATACACAAAACGGGCAGGTATTAAATTATCTGCAGTTAGGCAATATAAAAGAATTAAACACCAATGCTTATTTTGATGAAACAGTTGAAACAGGTAAATGGCTTTTTAATGCAGGTGTGCGGTTTGATTATTTTCACTTTTATTATCTTAGTACCGCACCGGTTTCAGATACCGCAGCGGCTATATATGATGGCGTAAATACCGCTCAGGGAAAATCTATTATCAGCCCTAAATTTAATGTTCAGTACACAATTAATAACCATGTACAGTTATATGTAAAAACAGGAAAAGGCTTTCACTCAAACGATGCCCGCGTTGTAATTGCAGACCAGGGCTATAAAACAATACCGGCTGCGTATGGTGCAGATTTTGGTGTAAACTGGAAGCCAATACCGCGTTTGTTTATCAATACTGCAGTATGGTATTTATTTTTGCAGCAGGAATTTACTTATGGTTCAGATTATGGTGATGAAAGTGTATCGCCTGGCGGAAGAACAACAAGAAAAGGCGTTGATTTTTCTGCACGTTATCAAATAACCAACTGGCTTTATGGCAACCTGAATCTTAATTTCGCAAAACCCAGAAGTATTGATGATCCTAAAGGAGAAGATTACGTGCCGCTGGCGCCAACCTTTACAAGTACAGCAGGATTATTTGTGAATCTTAAAAATGGTATTAATGGCGGCATTAGTTACAGGTGGCTTGCAAACAGGGCGGCTAATGAAGATTATTCGCTTACTGCAAAAGGTTATTTTATTACTGACCTTACGCTTAATTATACCAGAAAAAAATATGAGATTGGAATTGGTATTGAAAATTTGTTTGATCAATCCTGGGAAGAAGCGCAGTTTGAATATGAATCAAGATTGAAATATGAAACAGCGCCTGTTGATGAAGTAAGTAATACGCCGGGTGTACCTTTTTTTGCAAGAGCCAAGTTATCTGTATTTTTTTAACAACAGAAACAAATACAATATTACTCCGACAGACCGAAAGCTTAAGAAGTGAAGTTGATCCTCACAAAATGGGATTCACTCAAAATGTATAATTAGCGAACATACGAAGTAATATATATATATGCATCAGCATGGCCTATTGCTACAAGCAAGCATGAATATAACCGCAATGAAAATCAGTATAAGTTCATTATAACTTCACTATAAGTTCGGTATAACTACGTTAGAACTACAAAATTGAATACTTTTAAAAAAATATTCAATGGCTTTGCATAAGAAGGGCAAACGCCCACCCAATCCTGATCCTGGTAATTGTACCTGGATTAATACCAAAGAAGGAGGCTTCTGGCGCAAAAACCGCGGACTTGTAAAAGAGGCTGAGTTAAATTCATCCTGCCGCCAAAGCAGTGAAAATATAAAAGTTTGCAGCCCGGCTGCGAGCCGTATTATTCGTAAGCTGCGCCCTTACACAGATGGCCTGCAACCGGGCAGAATAACTGTGAGGATCTGCGGCAAGCTGTTAAAAGAACTAAATACAACAAGCAAGCTTAATATGAGCTGCCTTTTTGGTTTAGATATGCAGCCGGACCACCCTATCCATAATTTGTTGCAGGAGGATGTACAGATTGAACAAAATAACAATACACTTATTGTTACCATTCCTATTACAAGATATACTATCAAGCGGCTCAACACGCTTGTTACCAATTACTGGTTTGAACTGGTTTTGCTTTATGGCGATGCAGGTAAAGAAGACGGTCTGCGAACAGAGAGTGAGGACAGTACGGTGTACGCCATTGAAACTTCTTATAAGAATGATTGCAGGCTTAGCCTGGTGTTACCGGAACAGCCCTGGATCGCTCTCCTGAAAGTAAACAGTATTGAAGGTAATGAACCGGCTACACATAATAAATTGTACGGTATGAAAGTAATTGCGGCAGCTCATTAGCAAAAAAAATCGTTATCCGCCAGTTCAATTTTTAATAAAAAATCCCGGAGCATTATTGCCCCGGGATTTTTAAAAAGCCGCTGTTTTATTGTTTTATCAATT
>JBDUEO010000174.1:0-6950 GCA_040002335.1 Parafilimonas sp.
ATTGGATTTTAAAACGGGGCAGGATTTTCATCCAAGCCCCCTTTTTTTTGTAAATAACCTGTAACAATTTCAGCCTTTGATTTACCAATAACATCTGTCAATTCATCAACCGAAAGTTCTTTTATTTTCTTTACTGATTTAAACCGCTGCAGTAATTGAGTGGCAGTTTTTTCTCCTATACCTTGTATATTTTCCAGTTCATTTTTAAAAGTTCCTTTAGATCTTTTATTGCGATGAAACGTAATACCAAAGCGATGCACTTCATCGCGTATTCTTCTAATCAAATTAAGCCCTTCACTATTCCATGAAAGTTTAATTGATTCTTTATCGGTTGGAAAAAACAGTTCTTCTTCATTTTTTGCAAGTCCAACAACAGTTAGTTTTCCATCAAGATGTAATTCATGAATGCTTTCCATTGCGGCGCTTAGCTGCCCTTTGCCTCCATCAATAATTATTAATTGAGGCAATGGTTGTTCTTCATTTATCAATCTTTTATATCTTCTATACACAACTTCCTTCATGGTTGCAAAATCATTAATGCCTGTTACGGTTTTTACATTAAAATGCCGGTAATCTTTTTTGCTTGCTAACCCGTTTTTAAAACATACCATTGCTGAAACCGGGTAACTTCCCTGGAAGTTTGAGTTATCAAAACATTCAATGTGCGCAGGTAATTCCTGCAGGCCAAGTTGCTGTTGCAGTTCGTATAAAACTTTATGTTTAGCTTCATTACTTTGCTCCAGATGCAACATTTTTTGCCGCTTTAATTCTTCTCTGAAATAGTGAACATTTTTTTGCGATAATTCAATCAGTTTTAATTTATCACCGCATTTTGGAACAGTAATCTTAATAGCTTTATCAGGATAACCAATCATGAATGGAACAACAATTTCATTGCCGGCGCTATTAAAACTTTCTCTTAATTGGGCAATACTGAATATTAAAATATCTGGCTCATTTTCTTCAAGATTAGTTTGCAGTTCTACCGTATGTGTTTGAATAATGGTTCCGTTTTCAACCATTAAATAATTTACAAATGCAATGTCAGCTTCTTTTACAATTGTAAAAACATCAAGGTTGTTTAAATGTTTACTAACTATTACTGAACGCGCCTGGTATTGCTCGAGATGATCAATTTTTTTTCGTGTTAATTCTGCTTTTTCAAAATCTAATTTTGAAGCATATTCATTCATTATCGATTTATAACCTGCAATAACAGGTGCCAAATTTCCTTTCAGCATTTGCTTTACTTTTTGTAATCCTTCATTATAATCTTCAAGAGATTGCAATGCCTCACATGGCCCTTTGCAATTACCTAAATGATATTCGAGGCATACTTTAAATTTTTTTCTTTCAATGTTTTGTTGTGTAAGATTAAGCTTGCATGTGCGCAAGGGAATGTATTGCCGAATGAAACTTATAAGCTCTCTTACTTTTCCCGCAGATGTAAATGGGCCAAGATATTCTGATCCATCATTAATTTTTCTTCTTGTAAGGAAAATGCGCGGAAAGGGTTCTTTTTTAATGATGATGTACGGGTAAGATTTATCATCTTTTAAATTAATATTGAAGCGTGGCTGAAATTCTTTAATCAGCGAATTTTCTAATAAAAATGCATCCTGTTCAGAATTAACAATAGTAAATTCTAAATGATGAATACGGTTGACAAGTTCATGCGTTTTATAATTGCTAAAAGTTTTTGTAAAGTACGAGCTTGTTCTTTTCCTTAAGTTTTTTGCTTTGCCTACGTATAATAATTCTCCTGAAACATCATAGTATTTATAAATGCCAGGTTGATTTGGTATAGACGCAGCAATAGCCTGAAATTCAGACGAAGTCATAATGCAAAAATAACTTAGTAATAATTGTTGAAGAAAACTGGCAAAAGATAAAGGAGTATGATTTTTATTTAAGCTGTTTTACAACGCCAAATTTTAAACCATAATTAAACAGGTATTCTCTATTAGGATATTTATCAACAAGAGAAGGCAATAACTGGTAACGAAGTTCCGGACCAATTTGCCAGCGATAACTTCCGGTTTTATAACCTAAAAAAGTTTCAGCACTCGCATTTATATTCCAGTTGCGGACGTATGCTGAACCATCTGCATAATTTTTATAATTAGAAGAAATTATAAGCGGTTGTTTGTCAAATGTATAAGTTGGCTGAATAGATGTTCCAACGCCAAGGCTTAGTCTTCCTGCACCTAATACCTGCCATTCAATTCCTAATGGTACAGATAGTTGATAATAGCGGTTTTTAATTGTAATAGGATCGCTGCCTGCAATACTTCTTAAATTAGAAACAACGCTCACCGTACTTACATATTCACCTCTGTTAAGGGTTAATGCAATCGGCTCATCTTTATATAAAAATGCATTTATTTTATATTGGCTGATATTAAACTGAAGGCCACCTGTAAGTGTAAGCCTGCTGTTTAGTTTATAACCAAGGCCAACGCCTGTTTCATATCCAAAAGCGGGGCTTTGATTTATTGCTGTAGAAGGGTCTACATGATAATTTGATTCTAACGCTGCACCAGTATTTTTAATATTAGATGAATTATTTTTTTCGTTAAGCCTGCGGTAGCTTATTGAGGGCGTTACATAAAATCTGAAATCAAAACGTGATGAATTTTTTGCAAGCTGGTCTAAAGAAGGCAGCAAATCTTTTCTTTCGGCAGGAACTCTTAAATCAAAATTATTATAATTAAAATTATTATTTTTTTGTGTAAAGAATGCTATGCCGCCGTTGGAGTAATGTATAGGTTTTGTATTTAAAATGCTTTTTAATCTTGAAGTAATATCAAAAAGATAATTATCAATATTTGCAAAAGCAGGTGCTGTATTATCTGCTGTTAATGCTGGTGTACTTACATCAGGCTTAACAGTAACAGTGCTTTTTGATGGAATATCATTTGTTGAAGGAATATTAGTGAAATAATTTACCGTTGCATTTGCAAAAGTTAAAGCAACATCATTGTGTGATAACTGTATAGCAACTGCTTCATCAATCTTTACTTTTTCTGTTGCAGCAACTATAGTGCGTGATGTGAGCTGATCAATAGAATAAGCATCATCAACTACCACATTATTGCTTTTTACTGGTTCACCAGGTTTTGCTGAAGCAGTTGTATTTACTGGGCTTTGCAAAGTATAAACGAAATTGGGTGTTACAGAATCAGGAACTGGTTTATTAAGAATGGTGCCGATAACAAGCGCTGAAATTATAAGTATGCTAAAAATAGAAAGTGCAGGCCATTTTTTAGGTGTATGAATACGGTTACTAATACTCTTCCATACACGATCTGATGGATACATCCTGTGATCTGTTACCTCTTGCCGAAGGTAATCTTCAAATTCGTCTGTATTGTTTGAATCGTGCATGATGCTTGTTCAGTAACGCTATTTAAAAGCTGCTGTAAGATGATAAGCTTCCCCTGGTTTTTCTATTATTTTCTTTTTCACTAAAATTGTTTCCAGCATGTTTTTGGCTCTTGTACATTGGCTTCGGCTAGTGCTTTCTTCTATATCCAGCATTTGCGAAATTTCTTTGTGACTGTATCCTTCAATCGCATATAAGTTCAATACTGTTCTATATCCAACCGGCAATAATCTTATACATTCAATAACCTGCCTCGCTAACATTAAAGAAGGAATTGTTTCTTCTTTAACCTGCAAATTCGTTACATAAGCTAAGTCTATACTATCGCTAAACTTCTTATATTTCTTAAGAAAATTAATACAGGTATGAACAATTATTCTTCTTATCCATCCTTCAAAAGAACCTGAATTACGAAAAGAACTTATTTGGGTAAATACTCTTATAAAACCTTCCTGCAACATATCTTCTGCATCTTCACGGTTTTGCGCAAAACGATAACACACTGAGAGCATTTTTGGGCTGTAACGATTATACAGTTCCCTTTGTGCTACAGGGTCGTTGTTAAGGCAGCCGGCTAAGATGGATTGTTCCGTCATGCAGATAATTACTTAATTACCCACCAAGGTAGACAAATTTTAAATGCAAATAGCTGCAAAAGAAAAATGTTTGCCTTATTTGGTGGTTTATGGGTTTAAATTTTTTGTAGGTAATTTTTTAAAAAATATAAACTGTTGTTATTGATACTTTACCTTCTCGTATACAAATCTTAATCAATTTAAGCAGGTTGTTTGGATGCCGCATATTTTCTTTCGCCGATTTGTTGTCGCCACATGGCATAATACAAACCTTTATCTACCAGTAATTCGTAATGAGAACCTGTTTCTATTATTTTGCCTTTCTCTAAAACATAAATTCTATCTGCATGCATAATAGTGCTTAGCCTGTGCGCAATTAAAACAGTTATCTGTTCTTTCATTTCAGAAACCTGTTTTATGGTTGATGTAATTTCTTCTTCTGTAATTGAATCAAGCGAAGAAGTTGCTTCATCAAATATTAGCAAATTGGGATGGCGTAATAAAGAACGTGCAATACTTAATCTTTGTTTTTCGCCGCCACTTAATTTTAATCCGCCTTCGCCAATTACAGTAAGTAAACCATTATCTGCTCTTTCCAATAAATTCTGGCAACTTGCTTTGTATAAAGCATCTAATACGTCATCATCTGTAGCAGATGGATTTACAAACAAAAGATTTTCTTTTATTGTTCCGGCAAATAATTGTGTGTCTTGCGTAACAAAACCAATCTGCGCTCTTAGTTCTTCCAGCAAAATATCTGCGCTGTCAATATTGTTATAAAAAATATTCCCTGCTTGCGGGTGATATAACCCCACAAGCAATTTTACCAAAGTGCTTTTGCCTGAACCTGATGGGCCTACGAACGCAATCGTCTCACCTTTTTCAACACTGAAATTTACATCATCAAGCGCTTTAAAATGCGCTGTTTGATGTTTGAATGATACATGTTTAAAAGAAAGATCGCTTACAGTACCTAAATGTTGCGGATGAATTGGATCTGCTTCAGGAACTTTTTTCATCACTTCATCAAAATTATTTAATGATGCTTCTGCTTCGCGATAAGACATGATGATGTTTCCAATTTCCTGCAACGGGCCAAAAATAAAGAAGGAGTAAAATGTCAAAGTCAGTAATTGTCCAGATGTTAAGCTGCCTTGAAATATAAGCCACATCAGCGTAAGCATAATTACCTGTCTTAAAAAATTTACAAAGGTGCCCTGAATAAAACTTAATGTTCTTATGCTTTTTACTTTTCTTAATTCAAGGCCAAGTATTTTATAAGTATTACTATTTAGCCTTTCTACTTCCTGGTCAGTTAATCCAAGGCTTTTTACAAGCTCAATATTTCTTAACGATTCTGTTGTGGTGCCGGCAAGCACATTAGTTTCTTTTACGATATTTTTTTGTATGATCTTTATTTTCTTACTTAAAAAACTGGTAAGTAACGATAGCATTACAATGCCAATTACATAAATCGGCATTATCATCCAGTTAATATTGAATGAATAAACGCTGACAAAGATTATCCCTACAACGGTACTAAAAAGTACACTTATAAAAGCAATAATAAATTTTTCAGTATCAAGCCTTACTTTGGTAAGAATAGAAAGTGTTTCACCACTTCGTTGGTCCTCAAAATCCTGGTAAGGCATTTTCATAGAATGCTTTAAACCATCAGTAAAAATTTTAGCGCCAAATTTTTGAACAATAACATTTGTAAAATAATCCTGAAAAGCTTTTGCGATTCTTGAAACCATTGCAACACTAATCAGTAAACCTAAAAAATACATAACACCCCAAATGTATTCTGATGTTGGCCGCACACTTGTTGCATGAAAAACTTTTTTTGCATCAAAAAAACCATTGTTATGCGGATGATTAGCATACTTGTCGTACATCTTTCCAAAAATATACGGATCAAGCATTGAGAAGCTTTGATTAATTGCAGCAAGCAACAACGCCAATCCAACCATCCATTTGTATGGTTTCAAATATTGAAGCAGAATTTTCATTAATTAAAAAAATTTATAAGCAAATATGTAATTGATTTTTTGTTAGATGGATGCGCTATAGCAATGCAACATCCAATACTTGCTGCATATTTTTTACATAGTGAAATTCTATGCCTTTTATAAAACTACTGTCAATTTCCTTTACATCTTTTTCATTAAGATAGCACATCATAATTTCTTTTAATCCGGCACGTTTTGCAGCCAATACTTTTTCTTTTATTCCGCCAACGGGCAATACTTGCCCGCGCAAAGTAATTTCACCTGTCATTGCCAAATAAGGTTTTATTTTTCTTCCTGTTAATGCAGATGCAAGCGAACTCATCATGGTAACACCAGCGCTTGGGCCATCTTTCGGTACAGCACCTTCAGGTACATGCACATGAATATTTTTTTTGCCGAATAAAGACGCATCAATGCCATATTTTTTTGTGTTAGCCTGCAAATAACTTAATGCGGTTGCAGCGCTTTCCTTCATAACATTACCAAGATTTCCTGTAAGTTTTAATTCGCCTTTACCATCACTTAAAATACTTTCAATAAAAAGAATATCGCCTCCAACATACGTCCATGCAAGGCCAACCGCAACACCCGCAATGTTTGCGGTTTTATAAATTTCATTACTGTACCGCTGCGTGCCTAATATCTTTTCTATATCCTGTAAAGAAACAGTTGGTGCAATTTTATTACGCACCAAATAATCTTTTGCCTTATTGCGCATAATAGCTGCAAGCTGCCTGTCTAATTCGCGCACACCACTTTCACGTGTAAAATTTTCAATTATTTTTTGTAAAACCTTATCACTTATTTTTAGTTTGGTTTTGCCCAAACCATGCGCTTCTTTTTGTTTTGGAACAAGATGCCTTTGTGCAATCTGAATTTTTTCTTCCACAGCATAACCGCTTAGATCAATTATCTCTAAACGATCGCGCAAGGCAGGTTGTATATTCTGAATATTATTTGCTGTCGCGATGAAAAGCA
>JBDUEO010000175.1:0-6896 GCA_040002335.1 Parafilimonas sp.
ACACCATCAACACATGATATGAGCACCATTCGCGGATGGTGGGAAGAAGACCGCAATAAAACGCAGCGCTTTTTTAATTTTGAACTTGGGCAGTGGGGCGATGCGCCTTTTTTCTGCGAGCCGTGGGTAAATAAAGCCATCATTATACAACATTTATATGCGCCTTGCATGTGGAGTATTTTTCAGTTGCAGGATATTTTAGGCATGAGCAAAGAAATGCGCCGCGACAACCCGCATGAAGAACGCATAAACGTTCCGGCTATTCCAAAATATTACTGGCGTTACCGCATGCATTTATATTTAGAAGATTTGCTGAACGCAGATGAATTTAACAGTGAATTACACGGCAACATTCAGGCTTGCGGAAGAACAGTTGTTGAATAAAAAAGGTAATTCCAATTAATATCAGCCGTTGATTTTTTTTAATCAGCGGCTTTTTTATGAATATTTATCATAGCTGCGCTCCCGCTTTTTATTTTTATTATATTTGATTCATCAAATTTTTGCAGCCTGTTTCAAACTAAACTATAAACCTTAATACACCGAAATATTATTCACCTAAAAATAAAATCAACCATGGCACGCTTAATTATCCCTGACGATTTTACCAGTCAGCTTACATTGCTCAACAACATTGCAGCACAAAACACAGCGCTTGGCGCAAACAGTCCTATTACTTCATTCTTAACCCAGCAAGGCATTGTTTTAACCGCTGATGTTGCTGCAGGCAACACCGCGCAAACGCACGAAACCAGCCGCGCCTTGCTTAGCAAACAAAGTGAAAACTACCGCCAGTTGCGCGACAATTATTTTAAAACATCCTGGCAAACGCTTAACGGCAGCGTACAGTTTTTAAAACAGTTTTATAAAGGCAATACTAAAGAGCTGGGCAACTGGGGCATTACTATTACCGACAGCGGCAAAATAAATTACCCGCCCGCCTTTGCAGACAGGGTTGCCATTTTTACTGCATTCGCCCAAAAAGTAAGTTCGTTTACGCCGGCCACCAATCCACTAAAACCATATTTTATTCAGCAGAATATAGATATAACCAAAGCTGCCGCGCAGGTGCAGCAAGCCACTGCCAACAACACCAGTTTTGCCACCGCAGCACAGCAAAGCGAGAATGAAACCGAACTGCGCAACCAGCTTTGGCTGCCTGTGCTTGAACATATAAAAACGATTGCCGGTTTTTTAATGAAGCTCTACGCCAACAACCCGAAAGCATTGGGCAGTTGGGGTTTTGTGGTTGATGATAGCCCGCGCAAACCGCAGTTGCGCACCACAAAGCTTAAGTTGGGCGAACAGATAACTACAAGTGGAATTGTTTTAGGAAGCACCTTATCCAACATCGGTGAAACAGAAATTCATGTATATAAAGGAAAGACTACAACAGGCACCCCGAACATTATACATGCAGGCGAGCAGTTTGGAATACAGAAAGGCTTTAGTATTATTACCGTTGTTAATCCATCAATGCTGCAAGAGGCGAAGTTTACCATATTAGTAGTGAATTAAAAAGAGTAAAAAACTTGAATAAAAGAGTAGAATATTCAAATAAAAGAGTAGAACAGAAAGTAAAAAGAGTAAAAGATTGGAAATTAAGAGTAAATCTTTTAATAAAAAGAGCAGAATAATTAAATAAAAGAGTAGTTCTTACAGCCATTGGTAAAGATGCCAATGGCTGTATTGAAAACCGATTGTTCTAATAACCATACAAAATGTATAACACTAAGTTGTTGGTATTGAACAAAGAAACTTTTTTATAAATTGCGTATAATAACATGAATATAAACGTTAGCTGTAATTCACAAATTACCGTAACAAATCCAACTTAGACAAGAATGACATTTCAAATTGAGCAAGTACTTGTAATAAGGAACAAAGCTTATTTGCTGACAAAGAGTTTAAATAACAATATCAGCTTTCGACTTTCAGACAATTCTTTATTGGGGGACTTTGAAATAGAAAAATGGTTTGACATTCCGAAATCTACAGACAGCAATGGCAATTTTAGAACAGACAAGTTTGTTTTTGTACTTAAAAACAATTCTGACAAAGAAAAAGTTAGCCAAGGTGACATTTTAAAACTCTCAGACCTTTATGTAACTGTAGTTGAATCCAATTATACTGTATCTGGGAAAATAATTTCTGCATTGGAATGCGGAACTGGTATGCTTAGTATAAACACGCTATTAACTAACCAGGAAAAGAAATGGAACGTCATTAAAAACAATTTGATTATCGGTAGACCGAAAGACATAGAACTTCAAAAACGAATTACTGATAACTTTTATTTTTTTTATAACTTGGAACCAATTGACCATACAGAAAGACCAGAGGTTGGAACTAGGCTTCGAGTAACACTAAACGGCAGCTAACTGTGCATTTGTAAAACTGGCTCTGCGATGTCTCCAGACTTCGCAGCACTATGCGCAAAGTCTCTGACTTTTATATAAACAAAGCATTCAAATAATTTATTTCCTTCTTCATAACTCAGTAGAGAGTTTATATGCAAGAGTTAAGTGAACTTATAACTGTAGATGAAAATATTGCAGCCGGTGTTCCGGTTTTTAAAGGCACAAGAGTAGCCGTAAAAACGTTGTTTGATTATCTTGAAGAAAGCTCACTTGAAGAATTTCTTATAGGCTTCCCATCTGTTTCCAAACAGCAAGCAGAATCTGTAATTGAATTAGCGTAGTTTATTTCTTAGGAAGCCCAACTTTTGCAATCATATCATTGGCTTTGGCAAGTTTTTCAGGAAACAGATTTTTGCCTCTTAACTTTTCAAGGGATTTATCAATCTTTACAATTGGAGTTTTATTCTTATTTAATTTTTCAATTGTGGTCATTGCACAAATTTAATATAATTTTCGTTTAACTAAAAACGCTTCATATTCCTTACCTTTTTCAAATTTCTGCCAGTTATCATCAGATAATCCATATACTTCAAAGTCTTCTAAAATTCCTTTAAGGTTTACAGTAATTCCCATTCTATAAAGCCTTGTTTATGCAGCGTTATTGCCTGTTGCATAAACCCAGGCATTTGGATGCTTGTTAGTAAAAACATATAAAATTGAAGCAACAGTTGCCAAAATTTTTTGGCTGTCGTTATTATTAGTTATTGTTGTATCGTTAACTGAATTTGTTTCTTCATCATAATCTCCAAAGGCAAGGTTGTAAATATCTTTTTAAAGCATTTGCGGGTAAACAACTATTTTTTTAAAATTACCCTTTGTTCCTTCGCTTGTGAATTTAAACAGTTCAGCTTCGCTTTCTGTTGAATATTCATAGCGCGGTAGTTTCATTCATTTTATTACAAATATATAGGAGCAATTTTTTTTAAGTTGGTTTCTTAATACGTTCTCTTATTGCCTTCAAAATTTATATTGCTGAATTAAAAAAATGCTTTGATTTTTGCAGGCCTTATAAAGCCAAAAGTAAAAAGTGAAAATTCAAAAAGGAACGTGCCTGTTTTTATTTTTTAATTTTGACGTTTGACTTAATTCAATTACATGAGCGAACTGAAAGTATATAATTCGTTAACAAGAGAAAAAGAAGTTTTTATTTCCATCACGCCAAAGCATGTGGGCTTGTATGTGTGCGGGCCAACGGTAAGCGGCGAAAGTCATTTAGGCCATGCGCGGCCGTATGTTACGTTTGATGTTGTGTATCGCTGGTTAATGCATTTGGGTTATAAGGTTCGCTACGTGCGCAACATAACAGATGCCGGCCATTTTGAAGAAGAAGGCCGTGCTGCGGAAGACAAAATTTCAAAAAAAGCTATTCTTGAAAAGTTGGAACCGATGGAACTCGTTCAAAAATATACCAACCTGTATCATTGGGCAATGCACCAGCTAAACAATCTTGATCCAACGATTGAACCTACGGCAACCGGGCATATTGTTGAACAAATTGTAATGATTGAAAAAATTATTGCTGATGGATATGCCTACGTAACAAACGGCTCGGTATATTTTGATGTTGAAAAATACAATACAGATTTTAGTAAGAAAGGCGAGCCTTATGGAATGTTGAGCGGAAGAGTTTTGGATGATATGATTTCCACAACACGTGAACTGGATAACCAGGAAGAAAAAAGAAATACGGCAGATTTTGCTTTATGGAAAAATGCGCCGCCGCAACATATTATGCATTGGAAAAGCCCGTGGGGCGAAGGTTTTCCGGGATGGCATATTGAATGCTCGGCAATGAGCACAAAATATTTGGGAAGTGAATTTGATATACATGGCGGCGGCATGGATTTGCAATTTCCGCATCATGAATGCGAGATTGCACAAAGCAATGTTGTGAATAATAAAATTCCTGCGCGTTACTGGCTGCATAATAATATGATAACCATTAACGGCAGAAAGATGGGTAAGAGTTATAACAATGTAATTACGCTTACGCAATTATTCAGCGGCGATAGCCCGATACTGCAACAGCCTTATCATCCAATGGTGATTCGGTTTTTTATTCTGCAAACGCATTACCGCTCTACGTTGGATTTTAGCAACGAAGCATTGCAGGCAAGTGAAAAAGGATTGAAAAGATTATGGGAAGCGTATGAAAATTTAAAGAAGCTGTCAGCGGTTGAGGGTAAACAGTCAACAGATAAAGTGCTTGATGAAAAAGTGAATAAGCTGATTGGTGAGTTTGATGATTTTATGAATGATGATATTAGCACGGCAAAAGTGTTGGCGAATATGTTTGAACTGGTACCGGTAATCAATGGCATAAAAGATAAGCATGTTGATGCAGGTGCTTTAAGTGCGGCAACTATGCAATTGCTTCAGCAAAAAATGAAATTATATATTGAAGATATTCTTGGATTAAAATTGCATGTAGAATCTGATGATAGTAAACTGGATGGCATTATAAATATGCTTATTAATATGCGTAAAGATGCGCGTGCAAAAAAAGATTATGCTACAAGCGATAGAATACGCAATGAGTTGCAAACGCTGGGCATTCAGTTAAAAGATGAAAAGGATGGGAATATTAGTTACAGCCTCACCTAAGTCCTCTCCGAAGGAGTAGACTTTTTAGCATTTTAAAATTCAGTTTTGTTACTTCATCTTAAGTTCCGCTATAAAAAAAGTGAAAGCTCAAATAAATAAGAACAATTCAAATTCATTTGAAGATCAAGGTTCTTCCCTTCGGGAAGGATTTAGGATGGGCAGCCGTCCCACCATGTTATCTCAACTTGATGAAAACAAAACATGGGACATACTTATTATTGGTGGCGGCGCAACAGGTTTAGGCGCCGCTGTTGATGCTGCTTCACGCGGCTTTTCAACTATATTAATTGAAGCGAATGATTTTGCGAGCGGCACATCAAGCCGTTCAACAAAACTGGTGCACGGCGGCGTTCGCTACCTGGAACAAGGTAATTTAAAATTAGTGCGCGAAGCATTAAAAGAAAGAGGAAGGCTTTTACAAAATGCGCCGCAGGTTACACACAAACTTGGCTTTATTATTCCGGCATTTTCGCTAATGCAAAAATTGTATTATGGCATTGGTTTAAAATTTTATGATACGCTTTCTGGCAAACTAAGTTTAGGCACTCCAAAGTTTTTAAACAGAAAAAAAACAGCGCAGTTATTGCCTGGCATCAATCAAAAAAAAATAACCGGCGGTATTGTTTATTATGATGGCCAGTTTGATGATGCAAGGCTGGCTATAAATCTTGCCACTACTGCCGCACAACATGGCGCTGTATTATTAAATTACTGCGAAGCGCAATCGTTGTTAAAAAATAAAACAAAGCAAACAGATAAACAGGAAAAAGTATGCGGTGTAATTGCCTGCGATTATATTAACGACAAAACTTTTGAAATAAAAAGCAAAACGGTTATCAATGCAACAGGTGTTTTTGCTGATGATATTTTGCAAATGGACAATGAGCATACAGAAGAAATTATAACGCCATCGCAGGGAATACATTTGGTGATTGATAAAAAATTCTATCCGGGAAATTATGCGATGGTTATTCCCAAAACTGATGATAAGCGCGTTTTATTTGCAGTACCGTGGCATAACAAAGTTGTGCTTGGAACAACCGATACCGAAGTAGAAGATATTAGTGATGAACCAATACCATTACAGCAGGAAATTGATTTTATATTAAGCCATGCAAACCGCTATTTTAATACAAATATTACAAAGAATGATGTTACCAGCATGTTTGCCGGGTTGCGGCCTTTGGTAAAAACAAAAGGTGTTACCAATACATCTTTGCTAAGCCGGGATCATATAATTATTGTATCACTTTCAAACCTGATTACCATTACCGGCGGCAAATGGACAACGTACCGCAAAATGGCTGAAGACGCAGTGAACAATGCCATCTTTGTTGCCAAGTTTGATTATAAACATTGCGTTACAAAAACATTACAAATAGCAACCAGTAAATTTGATAATATCCATTATGATGAACCGTTAGAAAAAATTTATTCATCACAAAACATACGAAATTTTATAGAAAATGAAATGGCCATTTCATTGGAAGATGTTCTTGCACGAAGAACAAGATTATTATTTCTTGATGTAAAGGCTGCATTAATTGCCGCTTCAATTGTTGCAAAAGAAATGGCTGCTATTTTAAATAAAGATGAAGAATGGATACAAATGGAAATTGATAATTTTTACACAGCTTGCAAAAAATTATTTGCCATAATGCGTTTCAAGTTTCATAGCTTAAAGGTTTAATTAACTAATAACTTAACTTATAATAGTGTAGACTTAAACTTTGAAACATTGTAACACTGGAACATTTAAAACTTCTAATATATGACTGCTTTCACCGGTGAATTTGTTGGTACTGCTATATTAATTGTTCTTGGTGATGGCGTTGTTGCCAATGTGCTTCTCAACAAAACAAACGGATTTAA